>DATENQ010000146.1:0-13707 GCA_035275005.1 Pyrinomonadaceae bacterium
TCAATGGGCTTTGACAATTTAGCGTGGTGAGTTAAAGCGACTTGCGGCCACGGAAAATAATCCGCTAAACAGCTCGGTGAGTTCAAGTTTTAGAGGCTCCGCGTTGTTAGGCGCGGGGCCTTTGTTATTGCTTATGCCGAACCTTCTCGACACCTTAAAGGAACGCGTCGTCGTCTTCGATGGCGCGATGGGGACTAATCTGCAGGTCCAGAACCTCTCGCTCGACGACTTTGGTGGACCACGCTTTGAAGGCTGCAATGAGAACCTGCTCGTAACCAGGCCGGATGCAGTCGAAAAGGTCCACGCAGGGTTTCTTGCCGTCGGATGCGATGTGATTGAGACCAACTCGTTCAATGGCACACCGGTGGACTTCGCCGAGTACGATATCGGCGACAAAGCCTACGATATGAACGTGCTGGCGGCCCAACTCGCCAAGCGTGTCGCTTCTGACTACTCGACCAACGACAAACCGCGATGGGTCGCGGGCTCGATGGGGCCTGGTCGCAAACTTCCCACGCTGGGACAGATTTCGTTCAGCGATTTGCGCGATGCTTATCGTGTTCAAGTCAGCGGCCTGCTCGATGGCGGCGTCGATCTGCTCATCGTCGAAACCTGCCAGGACGTGCTGCAAACCAAAGCTGCTCTCGGCGCGATCTTTTCAGTCTTTGCGGAGAAGCGCGTGAAGGTGCCTGTCATTGCCCAGGTCACCATCGAGCAGTTTGGGACGATGCTCAACGGTACCGAGATCGCCGCGGCACTAACCGCACTCTCGCCGTTCCCGATCGACGTAGTTGGCATGAACTGCGGCACTGGTCCAAAGCACATGACCGAGAGCCTTCGTTATATCTGCGAAAACACTCCGCTCCCGGTCTCCGTTCTTCCTAACGCCGGTTTGCCTTCAGTCGTCGAAGGCAAGATGCACTACGACGAGACTCCCGAATCATTCACGGCGCAATTGGTCCATTTTGCCGGCGACTTCGGCGCCAATATCGTCGGTGGTTGTTGTGGCACGACGCCGGCACATTTAAAACTGGTAGTCGAGGCGATGCAGCGCATCAGTCCCAAGTCACGCAACGCAAAAACGTTGCCGGCCGCCTCATCGATCTATTTCCAGCAACCGTACGTCCAGGACGCTTCATTCCTAATCGTTGGCGAGCGCGTGAACGCGAGCGGGTCAAAGAAGATGCGCGACCTGCTTAACGCAGAGGACTGGGACGGCCTCGTAGCGCTCGGCAAGGAGCAGGAGCGCGAAGGCGCGCACATACTCGACGTCAACGTTGATTACGTCGGTCGCGACGGCGAAAAAGACATGCACGAGCTCGCCTCGCGCCTCGTCACGAACGTCAAGATACCTTTGATGTTCGACTCAACAGAGTGGCAGAAGATGGAAGCCGGGCTGCAACACGCAGGCGGCAAGTGCATTCTCAATTCGACGAACTACGAAGACGGTGTGCCGCGTTTTGCGAAAGTAATCGAGCTGGCGAAGACATACGGCGCCAGCGTTGTGATCGGAACGATCGACGAAGAGGGAATGGCGCGCACTGCTGAAGGCAAGTTTAAGATCGCGAAACGGGCCTATGACCAGGCGACCAGGGAGTTTGATCTTCCCGCGTCAGATATCTTCTTTGATCCGCTCGCATTGCCGATCTCGACTGGTATCGAGGAAGACCGGCGCAACGCGCTTGAGACGATCAAAGCGATAAGACAAATCAAAACTGAGCTTCCCGGAGCGTTCACGATTCTGGGTGTGTCGAACATCTCTTTCGGATTAAACCCGGCCTCCAGGGTGGTATTGAATTCAGTGTTTCTTCACGATGCGGTCGAAGCCGGACTCGACTCTGCAATCGTAAACGCCAGCAAGATCGAGCCGCTAAACCGCATTGGCGAACAGGAACTGAAGGTCGCGCGTGAGTTGATCTACGATCAGCGCAAGTTTGAGGGTGACGTTTGCGTCTACGATCCACTCACGGAGTTTACGAAGCTGTTCGAAGGCGTAAAGTCAAAGGCGACGAAGAAGTCGTCAAAAGGCGAGACCGTCGAAGAACGACTGAAGAACCACATCATCGACGGCGAAAAGATCGGACTCGAAGACGAACTAAAACGAGCCCTCGAGAAATACTCCGCGCTCGACATCATCAACAATATCCTGCTCGACGGCATGAAAGTCGTCGGCGATCTCTTTGGCGCCGGACAGATGCAACTACCTTTCGTCCTGCAGTCGGCCGAAGCGATGAAGTCTGCCGTGCGCTTTCTCGAGCCATACATGGAAAAGAAAGGCGGCGCCACAGCCAAAGGCACGATGGTGCTCGCAACCGTGAAAGGGGATGTTCACGACATTGGCAAGAACCTCGTCGACATCATTCTGACGAACAACGGCTACCGGGTGCTGAATCTCGGCATCAAGCAACCGATCGAAGCGATCCTGCAAGCGACTGACGAACACGGCGCGGACGCGATCGGAATGAGCGGCCTGCTCGTTAAGTCGACGCTGATCATGCGAGACAACCTCGAGCTGATGAACGAGCGTGGCGTGAAGGTGCCGGTCGTGCTCGGCGGCGCGGCTTTGACGCGTCGTTATGTCGAAGACGATCTGAAGTCGATATACAAAGGGCAACTGTTCTACGCGCGCGACGCGTTCGCGGGCTTGCACACGATGGACCGGTTGGTTGGCGAGAACGCACACGAACAAACAGAGATGAGCGGAGACGCAGCAAGCGCTGAAGCTGTTGAAGACGTGGAAGATTTGATCGGCGAAGAGGCGAAGCTTGGTATTCGAAAACCAGCAATGCCGCGTGCCGTAAAGAGCAAAGGAGACACGACTCACACCGCCAGATCTGAAGTCAGTCGCGAGGCGCAAATTCCACGAGCGCCGTTTTACGGATCGCGAGTCGTCGAAGATATCGATCCCGATGAAGTGTTTGGCTACATAAACGAGACGGCGTTGTTCAAAGGTCAATGGCAATTCAAGCAAGGTCGGATACCGCTCGATGAGTATCAGACGTTGGTGCGAGATACGGTGCGCCCGATCTACGAGGATCTGAAGGAGCGTTCCAAACGTGAAAAGCTGCTCGTCCCCAAACTTGTTTATGGATATTACAAATGCCAGTCAGATGGCAACGATTTGATCGTGTATGACGAGGGCAGGGAAGTGCGTTTTACTTTTCCGCGTCAGCCCGGCGGTAAACACCTGTGCCTCGCGGATTACTTTGCCTCGCGCGAATCAGGACAGGTGGACGTGGTTGCCTTTCAGCTCGTGACGGTCGGGCGACGCGCGAGCGAGTATGCGCAAGAGTTGTTCAAGTCAGACAAGTATTCCAATTATCTTTACTTCCACGGACTGAGCGTCGAAAGCGCCGAGGCGCTCGCCGAATTCTGGCATAAACGCATTCGCCAGGAACTAGGCATTGCGGGTGCGGATTCGCCGGAGTTGACGCGATTGTTCAAGCAGGAATACCAGGGCTCGCGTTACAGTTTTGGTTATCCAGCCTGCCCGCGACTCGAAGATCAGGAGAAGCTATTCGCACTGCTCGACCCCTCGCGCATCGACGTTTCGTTGTCGGAAGAGTTTCAACTAGAGCCAGAGCAATCGACTTCGGCTATTATTGTCCACCATCCGGAGGCAAAATACTTCTCGATTGAATAGTGAGCCACAAAAAGGCACAGAAGGCACAAAAACAAAGGCAAATCTTTTGTGCTTTTTGTGCCTTTTTGTGGCAAAAGAAGATCAGTGAGTGAGCTCGAAGTTCTATCCCCGTTCGAACGTTTCGCATTCCGCCTGGTCGGGCGTATGAATCGCGGCGCCTGGAAACGTTTCTGGACGTGGTGTCAAAGCACCATCGGCGCCGGCTGGATTCACCTCTCCACGTACAACATCATGAACGTTTACGGCCTCGAGCACATCGAGGCCGCTTCGCGCGAGCGACCGCTGCTGCTCGTTGCGAACCATCGCTCGTTCTTCGATATGTATGCCGTGTCGACGGTGCTGTTTCGAAACACGCGCTGGCGCAAACAACTCTTCTTTCCAGTACGCGGCAGGTTCTTTTATCAATCACCACTGGGACTGCTGGTGAATTTGATCATGGGCTGGTGGTCCATGTATCCGCCGTTCTTCGCGACCGGCGATCATCCGATTCCGGAGAAGCGCGCGTTCGACAAGTTTTCGTTTAGCTTACTCACCGAGCTGGCGCGCAACGGACCGGGCAACATCATCGGATTTCATCCTGAAGGGACGCGCAATAAGAGCGACGATCCGTATTCGTACCTGCGCGCGCAGCCGGGCGTGGGGAAATTGATCATGGACGCGCAGCCGCAGGTGATACCGGTGTTTATCGCGGGGTTGTGTAATAGTCTGCCGCGGCAGGTGGCGCGCAACTGGAATCGCGAGGATGTGATCCGGATCCATTTTGGGCCGCTTGTGGATTTAACTGAATTTGTCGGGAAACCGGATCGGCTGCGGACGCACAAAGAGATTGCGGATGCGGTGATGGAAAAGATCGTGCAGCTTGGCGAGCAAGACCGGACGATGCGAAATCATCCACAGATTACACCGGTTACACAGATCGAACATGTCCGTAGTGATCGTTAATCCAGCGTCGGCGGGTGGCAGCACGGGTGAGGCATGGCCGCAACTTGCCAGCGACTTACGCTCGCAATTCGGTGCGTTCCGACCTCTTTTCACTAAGCATCGCGGTGACGCGGCGGCGCTTGCGGCGGAAGCAGCCAGGAAAGGCGCCAAGTTCATCATCGCCTGCGGTGGCGACGGGACAGTCTCCGAAGTCGCGAACGGAATTTTGTCATCTGGCAAGGACGTGGAGTTGGGAATCCTGCCGAGTGGTACCGGCGGCGACTTCCGGCGCACCCTCGAGATTCCGTCGCAGAGCCGCGCTGCGGCGCGAGTGCTCAACAGCGGCCGGACGGTGCGCATCGATGTCGGGCGTGTTTCGTTCATCGATCACAGCGGCGCGGAAGCGATGCGCTATTTTGTCGGCGTTGCGTCTTGCGGCATGAGCACCAAGGTCATCGAGCGAGTCAAGGCCGACAAGATCTCCTTTGCTTCCTCGCTGTTGCAAACCGCTATACGAAACGAACCGGTACGGCTCGTGGTCCAACTCGACGATTCTCATGATCGACATCTCGTTGTCTTAAACCTGTGCGTTGCGAACGCGCGTTACTTTGGTGGCGGCATGAAGATCGCTCCCGATGCAAAGCTGACGGACGGTAAGTTTGACGTGGTTGGTATCGGCGATTTGAGCGCGCTGAAACTCTTTACCAGCGCCCCGCGAGTGTATCTCGGCTCGCACCTTTCGATGCCGGAAGTGAGTCACGCCCTGGCGCGCAAAATCACGGTGCGACCACCCGATCGCGCGACAGAAGTGGCGCTGGAAGTCGACGGCGAACTTCCTGGAAGGCTACCGGCCACGTTCCAGATTATTCCTGAGGCGTTGAGAGTTCGGGTGAATTGTTAACCGCAGATTACACAGATTTTTTTATCCGTGTAATCCGTGGCTAAAAAATATATGATGAGTTTGGCTCATGGATGACAGACGATCTAAACCCCGATTAAGCGTTCATCTGGATGCGGTATGGAATGGCGGCGAAGAGAGACATTCCGCCCGCATCACGGATCTTTCAGAAGGTGGCTGTTACCTCGATACCGTGGGCGAGGTCATGGCCGGGGAAATCGTCGCCTTCCGTGTGCTCCTGCCTGACGACGACTGGCTTTATCTCGAAGGTGAGGTGCGGCATCATCGCCACGGAATGGGATTTGGCGTTCAGTTTGTTGACCTAAACGAAGAACAGTTGGAGAACCTCCTGCGTTTGCTGCAAATCGCGAAAGAAGCCGGTCCTGAAGCTCCAGCGATTACCGCGGACCTCGTCGAGGATTAAAAAAGACAGCGACGGCTCATGGCGATTAAAGGCACTCTGCGAACAATGAGCCTGGTTGACCTGCTCCAGTTTCTGGCGTCAGGAAGAAAATCAGGGACCCTCAAATTCGATCACGGCAAAATCACCAAACAGGTTTACTTCAAAAACGGAATGATCGCGGGCTCGAAGTCGAACGATCCGCGAGAGTACCTGGGCCAGGTGCTGCTGCACTACGGAAAAGTCGACGACAACCAGCTAAAAGCCGCGCGTGAAGTGCAACGAACCTCCGGCGCGAAGCTGGGTGAAGTGCTCGTCGCGCAAGGGTTCCTGACTGAAGATGAAGTGCTCCAGATTCTGAAGACGCGCACTCTCGACGCGATCTACGATCTGTTTGTCTGGACTGACGGTGAGTTTGAATTCTATGACGACGAGCCATCGCCGGATGATCTGTTGTTCATCGAGGTCGAGCCAACTTCAGTCATCATGGAAGGCATTTACCGCATTGACGAGTTGGCGCGCTATAAAACGCTGATTCCATCCGATCGCAGCATACTGGAGCTCGCCGCGGGTTGGACTGCTTCGCTCAAACTCGGTAAGGAGTTCCGGCAGATTCTTTATTTTGTTGAGAAGCGCATGACGGTGGCTGAGATCTGTTACCACATGCACGCGTCCGCGTTTCACGTTTACGGTCAACTCTACACGTTGATCAGCGAGGGCGTGGCGCGTGTAGCGGGCGAAGCGCCGGAAGAAGCTCCTCCGCCGGTTGCTGAAGTTGAGGATTTGCCGGAGACCGTCACCGAGATGGTTTGGGCCGCCGAGCGGAAGCTTGAAGAGGATCCGGAAGCTGCGCTGCTGATCGTACAGAAGGCTTTACAGCAGCAACCGAATAATCCCGAAGCGCAGTCGCTGTTGCCGGCGGCGGAGGAAAAGTTTGTAAAGCACGTATATCAAAAGGGTGGAATCTCGCCGCGTTCGGTGCCACGGTTGCGCGTTTCGCCGTCGGATCTGACAAATGAGGCGATCGATCCGCAGGAAGGATTTGTGCTTTCGCGTATTAACGGATCCTGGGATATCCAGTCGATTCTTTCGATCTGTCCGTTTCGTGAAGCGGACTGCCTGCGCATGATTCAAAAGCTGATGGAGCGGGGAATCGTTGAGATTCAATAGCTCAATTGTCGTGGCAAGCGTAATACTGTGCGTTGTTGCGGCAACCACATCCTCGTGAGCCAGAGTAGGGTTGCTCGCAAAGACGCAAGGGGGCAAAGCTCAACTCGGGATTCTCTTTGCTTCTTTGCGCCTTTGCGTGCGAATCTGCCTTAATTACAAAGAACCGTCGCGCCACCGGGTGCGCGAGGTTGCGCCAGCGAGAGAGCGGTCGTTCCTTCACTACTTCAAAGCCCGACAGACTGAAGATCCGGCGCCAGTCGTGTTCTGCGTGGAACGTGCATGGTCCAGTACGTCCGCGCCACTGTCGATCGTGTGTCCAGCAGACCATGCGGTCCCACCAAAGTGTAGGCATGTCTTCGTAAATGATCGCAAGCCCTCCGTCTCGCAGCACCCGGCTCACCTCGTTCAGCACGAGCCGTGGATCCTGCGCGTGATGCAGCACATAACAAAGCAACACCGCATCAAAAGTCTGGTCCTTGACCGGAAAATGGCGGCCGTCGTACGGCAGATAATTTATGCGCGCGGCGGTGCTGCGGGCGACGTCGAGACCTACCACGGTCGTGCCGAGCATGCTTTGCAAGTGATGCGCGATGAAGCCGTTGCCACAGCCGACGTCGAGTACGTTGGCCCGCGGCGGCAGCACACTGGCCACTTCAAGCGCCATGTCGTATGCTCGCCCGACTTTGCGACGCCGTCTCATGCGCTTGAAGCGACGTTTGATGGTTGTGCCTGGAGTTGTCACCGTCGAGGACTAGTGCAAGCGCGGTGCCTCACGAAAACGCCGGTAAAATAAGGGGAGCAATAAATTTGCGTCGCAAAAATTTCCCGACCGTTGCTGCCGAAGATTTGCACGGATAGAATCGACTCATGACTAAACTGCTGATGGCCGCATTACTTCTGACTCAAACTCTACCCACTGGATACTGGCCGCTCGAAAAGAGCCAGCCGATCATCGACAAAACGCAGACGATTCGTTTGTCGGGCGACCTTTCCAAACTTTCGGAGGGCGAACGCAAAGCTGTCGCGAAGTTGATCGAGGCCGGACAAATCTTTCAAAAGCTTTACGAGGAACAGCGCCACCCGGAAGCGCTCGCGTCTTATCGTGCGCTCGTGGAGCTCGACAAGCGCACCGGTTCGACGCCGGCAACGCAAAATCTTTTGACGCTGTATCGTATCAACCAGGGACCAATCGCCACCACGCTCGAAAACAAGCGTGAGCCGTTTCTGCCGGTAGAGGCTCCGCAGCCGGGCAAGAACATGTATCCCGGGGGAATCAAGAAAGAAGAGGTCGATCAAACGCGCGCAGACCTGCTCGACCTACGGACTGTAGTTCGTTCGGCCACGGCGAAGAACGTGAAAGACGACATCGCCACGCTGCAAAAGTATCCCGCGCTGCAAACGTTACATCCGAAACTGCTCGGCGAATTGCAGCGCCTGCAAGCAGGATCGAAGACTGCGCTATACAGCGTTCCCTACGCCGTTGCTTATGCAGACGACCTGATGAAAGCATATGGACTCTTGAACGAGGCGGCTGATGCGGTTGAGAAAGACGACGAAGAGTTTGCGCGATACCTGCGCAATCGCGCGCGCGATCTGCTGTCGAATGACTATGAGTCGGGCGATGCGAGTTGGGTTACAGGAAGATTCAAGAACCTGAACGCGCAGATTGGTTCGTACGAAACGTACGACGATGAGTTGTTTGGCGTGAAGACGTTCTTTGCGTTCTGTCTGCTGCAGAGTCGCCAACAGGAGACAATGGCGCTGCGCCAGGCGATGAAGGGGATTCAGGCGCTCGAAGATTCTCTTCCGTACCAGAATCACAAGAAGGTGCGCGAAGATATTCCGGTTGGCGTTTATGATGTGGTTGCGGACTTCGGGCAGTCACGAGGTGGAAATACAGCGACTATCCTTCCAAACGAAAGTTATCTCGCGCGACGTTATGGCCGCACGATTCTGCTGCGCGCCAACATCATGCGCGACACGAGCATCTTCGAAGGCACGTCGCGCACGCTTGCCGCCGCGATCGGTGAACAGCAGGCAAAGGAGCTGACGCCGGACGGAAATTTCTATCGCACATTGTGGCATGAGGTGGGCCACTACCTCGGCGTTGATCAAACGCGAGACGGTCGCGATCTCGACGAAGCGCTGCAAGACAATGCAAATGCTATGGAAGAGATGAAGGCGGATCTCGTGTCGCTCTTTGTTGCCGAAGCGCTTCACAAGCAGGGGTATTACACAGATGCGCAGCTACGGAGTGTTTACGCCGGCGGCATTCTGCGAGTGTTGCAGAACAATCGCCCGCGCCGCGACCAGCCGTACAACACGATGCAGTTGATGCAGTGGAACTTTTATCTCGAAAACGGCCTGCTGAGTTTCGATCCGGCGACGAAGACGATGCACGTTAATTACGAGAAGTATCACGAAGTGGTTGGCAAGATGCTGGAGAAGACGCTCGCGGTGCAGTACGAAGGTGATAAGGCTGCGTCTGACAGGTACATCGACCAATACACCAAGTGGGACGAGAACCTGCACGGCGTGATCGCCGCAAACATCCGCGCCCAGCAGCGATACCGCTTTCGCGTATTCAAGTACGCCGCCCTTGGAGAATAGACATTTTAGCCACAGATGACACAGATGAACACGGATAAATCAGATCAGTGTTATCCGTGTTCATCTGTGGCTAAACTACCTGCCGCTTTGGATCGTGTGCTCTGCGATCTCCAGGTAGACCTTGAGCCGGACTTCGGGCAGGCGGATTTTTTCTGACATTGCTTTTGTGCGGTCGAAATTCGTCAGCGCCAGATCGCCAAGCACCATCGACATCTGCGAGGCGATGGTTGCCACGGTGTTTCCGTTCTGTAAGTTGAGCTCATCATCGTCAAAGTATTCGCCGCCAAAACCCTCCATCGTCCGCGCAGCCCCGCAAATGTCATTAAATTGATCGATCAACGGATCCACGATCTCGAACGAACGCTTCGCGTCGTAATTAGAAAACGCACGCGCGAGCTCAAACAGCGCGTTCATTTGATCCGAATCCTGCGCTTGTGGCGACGTGCTCAGCAGTGTTCTGGCCTGCTCGAGCAGACTCAGCGCCGTCGCACGCTTCTGCCCCTGACCCATTTGATTGAGTATCTGCAATAGCTGAGCGGAGCGCTCTCGCGGATTGCGTAGATTACTAACAGCTCTCAGCGCTTCTTCGATCTTTCCTTTCCCAAGCGCGCGATAGATCTCCTGCTGCTCGATGTTAGAGAGCGCCTGCCGACGCTGATATTGATTGCTTATGTGGTCGTTGACGATTTGCTTGGCGCGCGCGAGGTCTCCAGTAGTGGCTTCGCGATTCGCAAGCTGGACGTACAGCTGTTCTTGGAGTTCCGCCGGCGCTTTTTCGATCGTCTCGAGAGCTGCTTCGACGGGATTGTTCCCGATCGCGTTTTGAAATTCCTGGGCGGGGTTGACGACCACATTGCTCGCGCTGGTTATCTCAGCGACTTTCTTGTCCAGCGCAGCCTTGCTACCGCTAATCGCGCGATCCATCTCGGCGCTTACTGACTGGAGCCCTGGAATTATGGCCCAAATAGCATCCGATGTGTAATTAACATTATGGGGCGTATAGGACAGTACCTCATCCAACGCCTTTTGCAGCAACTGTTTGTATTCTTGTTCGGGTAACAAACCGGAGCTAAAAGGCGCCCCCACCTGCCTCGTAAACTGAACACTCTCCTGTTGCGTTGTGTGATAAGACTGGAGCAGGTTGATCGCGAGGTTGACGGCGTCGACATTTTTTATCAGCTTTTCTTCATTTAGGAGCTTGCCGGCAATCTCGTGGACCAACTCCATAGCCAGTTCAGGATTCTTCTGCGCAAGCTGCGACACCGTAACGCTCAGGTTATACGAATAACCCTGCTTCAGATTGCGCCGCGCAATCTGCGCCGCCCGCTTCGGATCCTTTTGTGCAATCTGGTTCGCAACCAAAAGTTCGAGCCCGCTCTCCTGCGTTGCGAATTCTCGTGAATTGGTAAAAGCGTTGTTCCGTGGCCTGGTGGATTGAAGAAAAGTGAGAGCCGCATCAGGATCCTGGTCGGCCAGGACTCGCACCACCTCGTCACGCAATTGCGAAATCCATTGATACTGCTGCATGTAATCTTCGTCAGAGAAATCGGCGTTGGCCATAAATTCTCTGATGCCCGCAATCGCGTTTGACATGAACCTGGCCGCGCGCTTCTCGTCGATGGGGCGGAGTAACTCGGCGGCTTTGAGTTGGGCCTGAATACGATTGTGAGGCGACTTGATCTGCTCAGCCGTAGTTTCGATCTCTGCCAGTAGTGCAATTCCCTTGGCCTTGACCTCCTCGAGGTTCTTGCTTGCCTTGAGCTCCTGGTCCGTGGCCTGGCGCACCTCGATCAACTTGATCTCGAACCGGGCCGTGGTCTGATCCGCGGAACTGAGTGGGCTGACCGTGATGCGGTAAGTTCCTGCGGTAGTGGCGACGAACGAGACATTCTCGGGGCCATCGGCGCCGTTCGGAGTGTCGTATTCGCCGAGACTCTTGCCGTCCGGTGAAGAAACCTTGACGGACACATCAATACCACGCTGCTCGACCACTAACTCAATGAAATTGTTCTCTTCCGCGCTCACAGCGAAATCGTGAGACTGTCCGGGTCCCAAAGTGCGTTCTATGGGCGTGCCGACTTGAAGCGTGGTCTGGGCTTGAACAGTGATGAGCGCACAGCAGACAACAAGGGGAAGGAGAAGAACCCGAAGTTTACTCATGTGAGTGTCTCCTGATGGCGATTTAATCCATCTTAAGACGCCCGAGAGGGTCAAAGAGTTCCCTCACTTAGCCGCAAATGAACACAGATTACGCAGATTGCGTTAATCCGCGTTCATCTGTGCCTAAAATACTCCGAGGAAGTTCTCGCGCAGGTAGGCGACTGTGTCGTGAAGTGTTTCGCCGGGGTCGCGCGGTTTGAAACCGAGTTCGCGGGATGCTTTCGAGCAGTTCAGATACCAGAAATACTGGGCCATCTCGATCGCGCCCGGTTCGACCGGCGAAGCGAAGTCCCACTGTTTGAATAATGAATCCAGCAGGTTTGCGCCCGTAATCGCGAGCTTCGACGGCAGCGCGATCCGTGGCGCCGAGACTTTTGTCAGCCGTTCGAGCCGGCCGAAAAACTTCGAGAAGGTCCAGTTTGCGGCGCCAAGCAGGTACCGTTCACCGTGCCGGCCTTTTTTCATCGCGGCGCGAAAACTCTTTGCCGCATCGCGGGCGTCTACAAAGCTCACGCCGCCTGAGGGCACGGCGCTGATTTTGCGCGCCATGAAGTCGAGAATTAGCTTGGTGGAGCTCAGCCGGTCGTCTCCCGGGCCTAATAGCAGGCTCGGGTTCACGATCACCAGGCGCAATCCTTTGCCCTGAAAACGTTCCAGCGCGGCCATCTCCTGGTAGGCTTTGCTGGCGTAGTAGGGCCAGCGGGAGATGATATCGAGCGGCACGGGATAGGTCTCGTCCGGGACTGTGTCGCCTTCTTTTGTGACGGCGATTGTGCCGCTGGTCGAAGCGAGAACGATTGTTTTCACTCCGGCAGCTTTGGCGGCGTCGCAGAGGAGGCGCGTGCCTTCGACGTGAATGTCGTACATCTCGCGCGCGTCTTTGCGCTCGCGCGACACCTTGCCCGCGAGGTGATAGATCTCGCCGATGCCTTCGACGGCGCGTTTGTTGTCATCGGCGTTGGTGATCGAACCGGCGAAGGTTTCCACGCCCAGATCGACGAGCCAGTCTGGAATGGACGTTGCCATCACGCGCACGTCTTTAGCGCCTTCTTCGATGAGTTGGCGGACGAGGTGTGAGCCGAGAAAGCCTGTACCGCCGGTGATCAGCGTGACGGCGCGCTGTCGCTTTTCGATCGCCGCACGACGCTTGGTGCCGGTGGTGGTCATGCGAGCAGTGCGTTTCGTTGGAGTTCGGGAGGGCATGGATTTCTCGAGGTGGTCCTATTCAATAAACCTATAGGTCATATAGGTCCTATAAGACCTATTCACACCGCGACCTCCTCGACCACCGCCGCGAGTTCTTTCTTTCGCTCGCTCTTCCAGTGCCGGCGGAGGCCTTTTGCGTCAAAAGGCGTGCGCGTGCCGTCGCGAAGATTAACGACCTCGTGCCTGACACGCGCGGCGATCAGCCTGTAAGCCTCGGCGCGTGGCATGCCTTTCGTCATCTCTTCCAATTCTTCGATCTCGAGGAAGCGTCCGATACGGGCGCCCACGTCGCGGCTCTTGATGAGCGTCGTTCCTTTGGGCATCGCTTCATAAGTGCCTTCGAGGAACATCGGCAGGATGCCCACGCGCGCGTGTAGCGCGAGATATCCGACCACGGGCTTGAAATCAGCCAGGATTCCCGTCATCGAGCGCGTGCCTTCCGGGAAAATGAGAGCGTTGTAACCACGATCGAGAAACGATTTCGCATGACGAAGCGACTGCCGCAACGATCCGGTGCGTTCCATCGGCACCAGGTTGGTAAAGTTTTCCATCACCGCGCGCTTGTACTTCGTGTCGAAGAAGTAGTCGGCAGCGGCGAGGGCGACGAGGTCCTTGCCGTATTCACCGAGCGCCATTTTCGTCAGTCCCATGTCGAGGTGCGAACAATGGTTCGCGGCAACAAGGAAGTTCGTGTGCGGC
>DATENQ010000147.1:0-15075 GCA_035275005.1 Pyrinomonadaceae bacterium
AGTGGTCCTTGCATTTACATCCTCCATGGGTGATATCGAGACACAATCTCAAACGTCATCATGGCGTCGGCAAGATTAGTGCCAATACGCCTCATGTGTGGCTCATTTGACCCCGCGCTTGAGGAATTTGAGCAATGCCTGCTCCGCCTTGTGCAGGCCATTACCGCGATAGCCAATCAGATTTTCGAGACTGGAAGCATGGTTACCGATCACCTGTCCTTTTTCGAAAGCGGTAATGATTTCCGGACAAACATAGGAGCCGCGACACACTGCCGGCGTGTTCCCAAGAACCTCAGCCGTCTCTTTGATCGCAGCCACGATGCGTTTGTTTTTCGCAGTCTTCTTCAACGGAGTCTCGTTTCCCTCGTTTCCCTCGTCGCGAGCCAAAGCAACCGCGCAGACGAGGGTGCCCGCCCAGGTGCGAAAGTCTTTTGCACTGAAGTTACTGCCCATTACTTCCTTGATGTACTGATTGATATGGCGCGTCGTTACCTTCACGGGTTTGCCATCTCCATTCACAAACTTGAAGACGTTGAAGCCCGGCAGTTTCATCGACGCGCGAATAACACGCGCCACTTGTCGATCGCGTAACTGTCGCTGCTGTCGCACGCCCGACTTGCCGGGAAAGTCGAACTCAATCAGGTCGCCTCTAACCGTCACGTGTTTACGTCGCAGCGTCGCGATTCCATAACTGCCATGCTCACTCGCGTAAACCTCGCTTCCCGGTCTCATGAAGCAAGTCGAGAGAATTCGCAAGACAGACGCGAGCACACGTTCGCGCGTCAAACCTTGTTGCCGCAAATGACCTGCTACGGTCGCGCGCATCCTGGGAATGTTTTGCGCAAATTTTGTTAGTCGTTTGAACTTGCGCAACTCCTGCGCGCGCGTGTGGTTTGCATGATAGAGATACTGCCAACGGCCCGCCGTGTCTTTCCCAATCGCCTGGAGCCGCCCGTTTGCGGCGGGGTTGATAAAGACGTCAGTCCACGCCGGCGGAATTTTCAGTTCGTCAATGCGTTTGTGATCTTCACTCGTGAGCCGGCCGCTCGCCGGTTTGTAGCGAAATCCTCGTTTGGGAGAGCCGAGCCGGCGTATGCCGATATTTTGCATTCGTTCGAGATTTGTCATAGCGATTCAATCTGGGTCGAAACCCGGAACGGAATTTGTCTGAGCATTGGCCGTACCGGAAAGTTAAGGTCAGTCAGGAAGGTTATATTGAGTAAACGTGTCGATGCTCAAAACGAGAGTAATGTGAAGCCGTCTGGATACAGCGTCATCTGTTCCTGGTGTGGTGCGTTGATAAGGTCGACCAGTATGGAGTTGCCGGAACAGATGTGTTTGATTTGCCATGCCCGCATGCTCAACGACTACTTTCAACGAGTGAGAAAAAAGGCCACAGATTTACACGGATAGCACGGATAAGAAGAAATTTATCTGTGACATCCGTGTAATCCGTGGCTACTATTTATTATTTCCGCTTTTGGTCCCCACGATCGCCCTGTCCCGGTGGAACCTCCGTCTTCGCGTGTTGTTTCCGATCCTGCGCAAGTGAACGTCCTACGTCAGCGACTTCGTCGAATCGTCCCTTTTCATCACGCCTTACGAAGCGTTTGTCTGTACCAGTATCAATTAGCTCACGATGACTTTTCGATGCTTTCTTCGCCATCTGCGTCCTCCCTTGAAGTGTAGGTTTCCTGTACAGCGTTACCCCGGAGTTGTTTAGTTCCGGAGCACCTGGAACCCTAAATGTAACCAATAAAGATATTGCGCAAGCACGATGCCAACGGATCGCAATTTGCAAATTCTCCGTCTCGTCAAGGAGGGATGAACAATGCCTAGAGGAGACAAATCGAGTTACACGGACAAACAGAAACGCAAGGCCGAACACATCGAGGAAGGCTACGAAAACAAAGGCGTTTCTAAGAAGGAAGCTGAAAGTCGTGCATGGGCCACTGTGAATAAGGAGTCAGGTGGCGGCAAGAAGAGTGGCAGTGGACGCGGCAAGAAGAGTAACAAGAGCTCGTCGCGCAAGGGCGGCAAGAAGGCCGGGAGAAAGAAGTAAATATGGCGAGTAGGAATGGATCGAAGAAGAAAGCGGCGGCAAAGGATCGCCGCACTCCCGGAAAAGCACCTGAAGGGAAACTCGAGCAGCCGAAGTCGCCGATGCCGCCTCAGCATCAGAGCAAGCCCGGCGAAGAAGCAAAACTAAAACCCCGGCCGCGATACGAAGCGCCACACTACAACGGCGCCGGAAAACTGAAAGAGAAAGTAGCGCTCATTACGGGTGGCGATTCCGGTATCGGTCGCGCCGTTGCAGTGCTCTTTGCGCGTGAAGGCGCGGATGTCGCTTTCACTTTTCTGAAGGAAGAGAAGCGCGATGCGGAAGAGACCAGGCGCGCCGTAGAAGCGGAAGGCCAACGTGCTTTTCCGTTGATGGGCGACGTGCGCGATGCGAAGGTTTGCAAGAAGCTCGTCGACCAAACGGTCAAGGAGTTTGGCAAGCTCAACATTCTGGTCAACAACGCTGCCTTTCAACAACACCAGGAAAGTCTTGAAAAGGTGACCGAAGAACAGTGGGACCGTACGTTCAAGACAAATATCTACGGCTACTTCCACATGACTAAAGCAGCGTTGCCGCACCTCGAAGAAGGATCGGCGATCGTCAACACCGGATCGATCACGGGTCTTGAGGGAAGCAAAGAGTTGCTCGACTACGCGTCGACCAAAGGCGCCATACACGCGTTCACGAAGTCGCTGGCTCAGAACCTGGTGGAGCGCGGCATTCGCGTAAACTGCGTCGCGCCCGGACCAGTTTGGACACCGCTTAATCCGGCGGACAAGGAAGCGAAAGATGTAGCGGAGTTTGGAGCAGACACGCCGATGAAGCGGCCTGCACAACCTGAAGAGATCGCGCCGGCTTATGTTTATTTCGCGTCGGAAATCGATTCCAGTTACGTCACTGGAGAAGTTTTGACGTTGCTTGGAGGCGAAACAACCGCGGCCTAAGTGCGGTAGGTCGCTTAATCATCAGGAGGAAAGAGATGGCAGACAATGGTAGCAGCACGGCAAGCACCGGAATCATCGCAGTTCTCGTAATCTTCGTGATCCTTGTGGTAGCCGCATTGTTCGTATTTGGTGGACGCTGGTTTGGCGGTGACAAGCGAATTGATGTGAATATTGGAACTCCATCGAAGTAAATAGGAACCTGATAGGTCCTATACGACTTATAGGACCTATATCCTTTTCCTGGCGGGCGATATCAAGTCAGAGTCAGAGTTGAAACGGGGTGAAGGCACAATCATGCGCGGCGTCGTTCATCGAGACCAGGATGGCAACGACACAAGTCGAATAATGATTTGCCGCAGATAAACGCGGATTGACGCAGATGAATCAATCTGCGTAATCCGCGGAAATCTGCGGCTTAACTCTTAGACAGCTCGCCGGCCGGTTACTAGATTGATTACCAGCACAACCACGGCTACCACCAGCAACAAGTGGATTAAATTGCCACCAATACCACCGAGCAAGCCAATCAGCCATAAGACCAACAGAATCACTAGAATTGTCCACAGCATGGTCGAAATCTCCTTCTTAGTACTGTCCCAAAACCTTTACACCCAACTACCGAAAGCAATCTGGAAAAGAGCAACGTCCATGCCAACGCACTATTTACTAAGCTTCTCAAAAAATCGCGCGAACGCGCGCGCGTCCTGCATCACAACCATCCGGTTTTCGATCCCGCGGCTGAGTTATGTTTTGAATTAGTTCAATAGGGCTTGTACAGATGGGAACAACTGATTATGATTCAAAGCGTAATTTGATCCTATCTCGCGGCCATCCACCCGGGTAAAACAAGCATGAATCGAGAAGTTGAACAATCTCCCGTCGAAACTGTCCCTGAGGGCAAATATGTCTACTGCATCATCGAGACTTCCGAACCGCGTTCGTTCGGTCCAATGGGTATTGGCGGGCGCAAGGACGAGGTTTATACAGTTCATCACAAAGGCCTCGCGGCCGTAGTGTCAAACACGCCACTCGTCGTTTACGATCCGACGCGTGAAAACGTGTTTACACACGAGCAGGTGAATGAAACCGTGATGCGCGAATTCACGGTTCTGCCCATGGCGTTCGGAGCGCTGTTTCGTACGGAAGAGGACATTGTCGAACTGATTCGCGGAACGTACGACGCGCTACGCGACGTGCTGGCGAAGATGGAAGGCAAGGTGGAATTCGGTTTAAAGGTGAACTGGGATCGCGACAAGGTCACTGCCGAGCTGGAAGAGATGGACGACGAGATCCGTCACCTCAAGGAACAGATCACTTCGCGCACGACTGGCTCGACTTATTTCGCGCGCATGCAACTGGGACGTCTGATCGAGACTGCTTTGACCGATCAGGCGGACGCTTACATTCGCGAGGTTTATTCGCAGTTACGCGATACAGCGGTTGCGTCGCGCGCGAACAAACCGATTGGCGATCGTATGATCATGAATGCGGCGTTTCTGATTGAACGCGATCGTGAAGCGGAGTTTGATCAGAAGGTAAAAGAGATCGCTTCGAAGTACGAAGGTAAACTATCGTTCAAATACACTGGTCCGTGGCCGCCATATAACTTCGTTCACATTCGTCTCAAGCTCGAGCGTGGCGAAGGTGGCGAGCGTGTCGAGGGCACCGCGATCGATCGTGGCGAAGGCGTTACCGAACCGGTGCGGCAGTTATCAAATGTTTCTAATTGACGACTTACTGCTGGCGCCGGTTAACGGCTTCAAGTTCATTCTCGGCCAGATCCAGAAGATGGCCGATCAGGAGTTGAACGACGACACCGTGATCAAAGAGCAGTTGCTCGAGCTCGAGATGCGCCGTGAGTTGGATGAGATCTCGGACGAGGAATTTCAGGAACGCGAAGCAGAGCTGTTTGCGCGCTTGCGAGCGATCAAGATGCGACAGCTCGATCTGATGCATGAGGTGGTCCATACCGCCGACTCGTCGAGCTTCGTTATTGAAGTTGGCGGCGACGAGCATGGCGGGTTCGGCGAACCTCGCGAGTAAGGTTGAACGCACGTTACCTTTTCTTCGGTGGCAAAGGTGGAGTCGGAAAGACTACCGCCGCCTCGGCAACCGCACTTTATCTACTCAACAAGCTCAAGCAAAAAGAATCGATCCTGCTGTTCTCGACTGATCCGGCGCACTCGCTGTCCGACAGTCTCGACGTAAAAGTCGGCAATCGTCTGGTGGAAGTGAAACAACTTCGCGGTGCGCGTCTGTTTGCGTATGAGATGGACGCGGGTCTCGCGCTCGAAAGGTTTCGCGAGGCGCACGGCAAGGTACTCGCGGAGATCGCTGAGCGCGGAACGCTGCTCGACGAAGAAGACATCAACGAGTTGCTGGGTCTTTCGTTGCCCGGGCTGGATGAAGTGATGTCGCTGTTTGAATTGAGCGAGTTGGATCGTGAAGGGAAGTACGCGCACATCGTGATCGATACAGCGCCGTCGGGTCACACGTCTCGTTTGCTGCGCTTGCCGGAAGTGTTTGCGCGCATGGTGAAGGCGCTCGATCTGATGGGCGACAAACATCGCTACATCCTGGCGCACTTTGCGCGTCGCAAGCCTGTAGCGGATGAAGTCGATCTGTTCCTGCGCGACCTCAGTCAAAGAATCGAAGCAGTGCGCAACCTGCTGCACGATCGTGAGCAGACGAGCTTTACGCTTGTAACGATTCCGGAAGCGATGAGCGTGCGCGAAACGGAGCGGTATCTTGAGCTGTTGCGCGAGCAGGGCGTGCCGGTTCGAGATCTGATCGTCAATCGCGTGGAGCAGGAACATGAAGACTGCCGGTATTGCCGCGCGCGTGTACGGAGCCAACGGCCGTGGCTCAGGCAGATCGCGGAGTTGTTTAGCGAGTTGCGACCGCACTACGTTCCGTTACAGCCGAAAGAAGTGCGCGGAATTGACGATTTGACAAAGCTCGGCAAGTTGATCTGGGAAGATGAAATGAAGCCGCGGATGACACGGATAAATCCAGATTCCAAATCCGGGTCATCAGCGGTTAAATCTTCGTTCCCGCTCGGGTCGCGGAAGATCGTGATCTTTGGAGGCAAGGGTGGTGTCGGCAAGACGACCGCGGCGGCTGCGTTTGCCCTCGCACTTGCTCGAGCTAAGCCGGAAGAAAAGTTGCTCGTGTTCTCAACCGATCCGGCGCATTCGTTGTCGGACAGTTTTGATGAAGAGATCGGTGAGTTGAAGAGCGGTGTCGGTGGTGTTAAGAACCTCGATGCGATGGAGATCGATCCGGGAAAGTGGTTTGAAGATCTGAAGGAGCGCTATCGATCGTGGACCGATGAATTGTTTGACTCGTTGGCGGGTGGATCGCGAATGGAGATTAAGTTTGATCGAGAAGCGATGCGTGAGCTTGTCGAACTAACTCCACCCGGCATCGATGAGATCGCGGCGCTGGGAGTCATTAGTGATCTGCTCGACGAGGAGCGGTATCACACGATCGTTCTCGACACGGCGCCAACAGGGCACCTTTTACGCTTTCTGGAACTGCCGCAGGTAGCGCTCTCGTGGATCAGGACGTTTATGAAGCTGCTGCTGAAGTACAAGGACGTGCTGCGCGCCAATCAGGTGGCGGAAGAGTTGGTGGCGTTGTCGAAAAGTATTAAGAAGGTCCTCGCGCTGCTCACTGATGCTGAAGCGTGTGAGTTTGTTGGCGTCGCTATTCCCGAGCGCATGAGTCTCGAAGAGACGTCGGACCTTGCGAAGTCGCTTGAAAAACTAAAGGTGCCATTGAGTAAACTCTTGATCAATGGCGTCGCGCCGGCCGAGGCGTGCAGGTTTTGTAAAGCGCGGCGAAAGGCACAGGAGCAAGTAATAGCGGAGTTTGGGGCGAAGTTTCGACGCCGCTCAGTAAAAATGTTCGTCGCGCCACAGCAGCCACACGAGATCCACGGTGTTAAGGATCTCCGAGAGCACTTTGCGGCATGGGAAAAAGTTTCACGCAAAGGCGCAAAGGACCAAAGAAAAAGCAGCTAAGAAAAACATTGCGTCCTGCTTCTTTGCTTCTTTGCGCCTTTGCGTGAAGAATATGATTGGAATGAGCGCTTCTGCTTTCTACGTCTACTGCATCGCCGAGAGTGCGTCCGCCGCGCAGTTGCCCGCGGACTCGCTACCCGCGGCCATCGAAGACGACGCAAGGCTCGAATGGATTTCAGTCAACTCACTGGCAGCGCTCGTGAGCCAGGTACCCAGTGAGACCTACAACGAAGAGAGCCTTGCCGAAAACCTGACCGACGCGACATGGACCGCGATCCGCGCGATGCGTCACGAAACCGTGGCCGAGTACGTTGCCAAACGCGCCAGCGTCATTCCTTTGCGTTTCGGAACGATCTATCTCGAACGCAGCAGCATCGAGCAGATGCTCACCGAGAAGAGCAGGGAACTGGAAGAGATCATCGAGCATTTGCGCGGGCGTGAAGAGTGGGGCGTGAACGTTTACTGTGACCGTGCGGTTTTGCTGTCGAGCATCACCTCCGTGAGTCCAGTCCTGCGCGAGCTTGTGGAACGTGCCACCCAAGCGCCACCCGGCCAGTCATATTTGATGCAGAAAAAGATCGATGCACTGCGTGTCGACGAAGCCCGCGTGGCTGTCAATCGCATCGTCGATCAGATCGAAGCGAAATTCAAAGAACGAACCGACGACGCCCGTCGCCTGCGTATTCTAAAAGTCGAAACAACCGAGCACGGCGAACTGAAAGCAAAGTTCGCATTCCTGGTAAAGAGATCTGCCTTTGAAGAATTCCGCGACGCCGCGGAACGCCTGGCCCAGGAACATCAAACCGCAGGCGTCCGCCTCGAACTAACCGGCCCCTGGCCCGTCTACAACTTCGTTAACCCTGTATGAGCTCATCTTTCGATCAGATAATCGTCAGCGAAGAATGGGAGAACACCGATGTCTCCCTGCTCGAAACACTCGATCACGTACTCAATCGCGGGCTTGTAATCGCCGGGGAAATTACGATCTCGGTAGCTGACATCGATCTGATCTTTGTGGGCCTGAACGTGATGGTCAGTTCGGTCGAGACGGCCCAGGAACTTCTGCGCAGGCGTCAAACAGATGTCGAATGAAGGAAGCGAAGCACGGGCGGCCACGGAGTGCGGCCCGTACAGATAAATGGGCCTGAATCGAAACAACTGTAGGGGCGGCACTCCGTGGCCGCCCGGCGGTCGGGGAATGAAGGTATACGCGTATTGTCTGGTTGAAGATCTTGATACGTTTGACGCGCCAGTCCGCGGCATTGAGGGCGCCGCGGTGAGGTTGTTGAAGATAGATGATTTTGGAGTTCTGGTTAGTGCTGGTGAATCGGACGCATTTCCGTTGACTCAGGAATCTGCCATCGCTCATGCCGCGGTAGTGGGCAGCGTTCTCGATAAAACAACCTTGTTGCCATTCCGGTTCGGGACGATTATTAGCGAGCAGCAGCTCCGGCATTACGTTACAACTTACAAGCCCGCGCTCGAGAAAAGCTTCGCGCACGTACGCGGCTGCGTTGAGATGGACCTGAAAATCATCTGGCAAATTGAAAAAACTGTGCAGCCACTTAAAGAGGAAGAACGAGGTCCGGGAACGGCATTCCTCGAGCAGAAGCGACGTGAAATTCTCGGAGACGAACATCAAATCGCCCTTAAAACCGAGTTGTCCACCCTGCTGCGCAAAGAGCTCGGCGACCTGATACGAGATGAACAAATCTCGCTACGACCGTCGAAAACGGCGGTGCTCGCTGCCGTTTTCCATCTCGTCGAAAGTGGCAACGTCGATAGGTATCGTGAAACATTGCAAGAAATCCGCAATATTCGGCCTGACTTTAAGATTCGTCTGAGCGGTCCGTGGCCGCCGTATAGTTTTGCAAACATTGAGCTTGAGTTTAAATCGCAGTTCGGAGTAAGCTGATGGAGCTTTCCCCCGAAAATCCCCTGACGGCTGAGCCGGAGACCGAAACGTCGCCTGTGGAGGAGTTTGTCGAGCAACTTCGTTGCGTTACAGACACGCTTCCCTCGCGAATCAACATCGATTCACAGAGCGTCGAACAGGGTCTGGCGAAGCTGGTACTTACTTTGATCGAGTTCATCCGCCGTCTGTTGGAAAAGCAGGCGGTCCGCCGTATGGAAGGCGGGGATCTCTCACCTGAACAGATCGAAGAGCTGGGTTTGGCGCTCATGCGGTTGGAAGCCAAGCTGCAGGAGTTAAAAACGCAATTCGGTTTAGCTGATGAAGACCTCAATCTAGATCTTGGTCCCATCGGTCGCTTGATTTAGCAGTACCGCATCCTGTGCGGCAGGATTCAAACGATGGTGGCGGTCATTGAGCTTTTTGAGTAAAGCCGCCCCCTGATACTGGAGGGCGAAAGTGTCCAGCGAGCGGTCTACCCTGATAACGGCCCGTCCCCCGGGCCTGGTTGATGTACTCGACCGTATTCTTGACAAAGGACTGGTGATAGCAGGCGACATCAAGGTGTCGTTAGCCAATGTAGAGCTGCTGACGTTACAGATCCGTTTGCTCGTTTGTTCGATCGACAAGGCCGAGCAGATTGGTTTGAACTGGTGGCGCTACGACACAAACCTGACGACCCGCGCCGAACGTGCCGAGGCTGAAAACGTTGAATTGCGCGAACGGCTTTCGGAGCTCGAACAGGAAATCAGAAAACTCGCAGCAGCTAATCTGGCTGCTACCAGTCGTGAACAGAATCAACTTGCGAACAATCGTCGAGGCGGGCGCAAGGGAACAGCGAAACGCCGAAACCAGTAAGTAATCCACAGATTACACAGATATTGATAAAAATCCGCGTAATCTGCGGACAACAATCAAGGAGATGTAACCCTCGCGCAAGCGTTTTTTAAACTTAGAAAAAGGAACCGAAGCAAATGGCTGTCGAAAGAACACCCGGCGGTACTAGTTTAATAGACGTCCTCGATCGCGTTCTCGATAAGGGCATCGTGATCGACGCGTGGGTGAGAATCTCGCTGGTGGGTATTGACCTGATTACAATCGAAGCGCGCGTGGTTGTGGCCTCCATCGATACCTATCTGAAGTACGCTGAAGCAGTCGGACTAACGCCGGTAGTTTCCCGTCCGACACTGACTCCCGGAGCTGAAGTAGCGGAAACAGAGACGCGGCGGCGCGTTACTACTGTCGAGGTTGAGAAGAAGTAATTAACTTAGGTTTATGGGAGAAGTCCCCGCAGAATTAACTTTCCGAACCGCGCCATCCATTTCGGATTCCGAGCGGATCAGTCCGCAACTGCGTCAGTACGATGTCTTCATCGAGACGACGACGCAGATGCTGGCTACGCCCAAACTTCACGAGCGACTGCTCCTCGCTCTGGAGGCGATATCAAACAACTTTGGTCACCGGCAAGCAGCGATCGCCCTCATCAATGAGCGCGAGGCTGAGTTGCGGATTCGCGCGGCTGTGGGTTTCGATGTGGACTTTTCGACAACACGAGTTGAGATGCCACTCGACTCGAGCGCTGCCTGCGTGCGTGTGATCCATGATGCCCAGTCGCTGTGGATCGCGATGCAGGAAGACGAGTCGTCGCGCAATCTCTTTTCGGACATGCACTGGCAAGACGAGGTTCTCGCAGTTCCTCTCTTCGGCATTTCGGAGATTCCAGTGAAACCCGGCCGTGACTCGAGACGCAGCCAGTACTGGACTTTTGAGCCGGGCGCGAGATTGGGCGTGCTTTATGTCGGCGCTAATCGTGAAACAATCGACCCTGATTCTTTGGTTCTCATCAAGCGCTTCGCGGAACGGATTGGCATCGTAGCTTCGCTGGCAACGCACCAGGAACGTCTTGTCAGCACCGTAACGAAACTCCAGCGAGAGCGACAGTGGATCGAATCGATCATGAAGTCGGTTGCCGATCCGATTGTCCTCACCGATCTCGACAACGAAATCCTGCTGCAGAATCGTCGCGCTGAAGAACTATTTAGTGGCTCCGCAAATGCCGGCGAAGGCAAACGGCGCGCGCTGAAGATGAACGACCTGCTCTTCTCGGCTTATCTTTCGAGCGCCACGGTCTCGTCGTCAGAAGTCATTCAAAGAGACATTACCCTCGTCGATCCGATCGAGGGTTCGGATATTCACTTCGAAGTGATTTCGACTCCGGCTGCAAACGCGCGCGGTGAGCCGCTCGGGCTGGTCTCGATCTTTCGCGACGTCACTGATCTGCGTGAAGCGAATGAGGAGTTGGCGCGTAACTTCGGGAAACTGCAACACGCCGAATCCGAGTCACGACGCGAACGCGATCGTCTCGACTTGATCATCGAGAACGTAGGTCATCCGATCGTCGTGTGCGACTCGGCTGGTAACTTCATTTTATTCAACCGGCGCGCGGAGTTGTTGTTTCAGGAAAACGAATCCTTCCGATCATCAGCGGCTGCCGCCGTGCGCGCGAATGCCGTCAAACTCACTTCGTTTATTTCCGGGCTGGCATCGGCTTCGGAAACAGGCAGGCAGGCGGAGATCGAGTTGATCGATCCGGAGAGTGGCAGAGCTTTGCCGATGGAGATCACGGCGCGTGAAGTTTTGGATCTGACCGGGCAGGTAACCGCTGTAGTCTCCATTCTTCACGATCTGACTGAGATTCGAGAGCTCGAGCGACGCCGCGTCGAACAACAGTTATTCGAGTCGGAGAAGCTTGCGGCGGTCGGACGCCTGGCAGCCTCGATTGCTCACGAGGTCAACAATCCTCTCGAGGCGATCAAGAACGCGCTCTACTTGATGCAGACGAACGCCAGTGAAGGCGACAAGAACGCGCGTTTTCTCGAAATCGCGAGAAAAGAGACGGAGCGAGTTTCGCACATCATTCGCCAGATGCTTGGATTTGCGCGGCGACCGGGTGAGGTCGACTGGGTCGACGTGAATCAGTTACTGGAAGAGACGATGGTGCTGTTGGAAAAGAAGATGCGCCAACTGCGCATTCGGATCAAGCGATCGTTCGACGATTCGCTGCCGCGAGTTCGCGCTCGTGCCGATCAGTTGCGCCAGGTGTTCCTCAATCTCATTATCAACGCACAGCAGGCCATTGAAGGTGACGGCGAGATCGTGATTTCCACGTCGCGCTACGAGCAGGCGTTGCAGCCGTCGATTCTGATTCAGCTCAGCGATAGCGGGGTCGGCATCGCTGAAGACGATCTCAATCGCATCTTCGATCCGTTCTTTTCGACTGGCAAAAAAGGGACGGGTTTGGGATTGTGGGTCACGCAGGACATCGTCAGACAGCACGGTGGACGCATCGAAGTGAGTAGTGAAGTGGGTCGCGGGACGGTTTTCAGCATCGTGCTTCAGGTTGACTCCCCGATTCTGGAGGACTTAAACAGCGAGTCTAAAACGACGCCAAAATGAGTCAATCATTTGACAATCACGGCAACGGTGCGCCGCTCAAAGATGCGGGCGTGTTCGTTCCGATTTTGAACGAAGCAAAACTGCTGGTCGTAGACGACGAGGAGAGCCTGCGCATCACTACCGCCGCGATCTTTGAAAAGGAAGGTTATGTCGTCGATACCGCCTCGAGCGGTGACGAAGCCATCGATCTGCTTGGCAAGACTGATTACGACCTCGTGCTCACCGACCTGCATATGGAAGGCGGTGACGGTCTTTCCGTTCTGAATCAGATTAGGCGTCAGGCGCCTTTGACGATCTCGGTGGTGCTGACCGGATTTGCTTCCGTGGAATCCGCAATCGCCGCTTTGCAGGAAGGCGCTTACGACTATCTCATCAAACCGTGCGACATCGAGAGCATGAAGCACACGATTCGTCGTGGCGTCGAACACCGTCGACTCATGCTGGCGGAACAAAAAGCGCGCGCGGATCTGCAACAGTTGAATCGCGATCTCGAGCAGAGGATCGATGAACGGACTGCCGAGCTGACGCGCCTCAACGCGGAGCTTGCCGAAGCTAACCGCGCCAAAGATGTCTTTCTGGCCACGCTTTCGCACGAACTTCGCACGCCATTGACGCCGGTGGTGGGGTGGATCAAATTGCTGCGGAGCGGCACCCTCGATGAGAAGAGTGTCTCGCAGGCACTCGACGCGATTGAGCGCAACGCCTGGTTGCAATCACGGCTAATCGATGACCTCCTCGACACTTCTCGCATCGCCACCGGAAAACTGCATTTCGAGCCGAAGCCAACGGATCTAAACGCCGTCGTAAAAGCGGCGGTCGACACGGTGCGCAATTCCGCTGCTGCGCGGAATATCGATTTGTCGTTATCGCTTTATCCCGCGAGTCTGGTAGTGATGGGCGAGCCGGTGCGTCTGCAACAGATTGCGTGGAACCTGGTTTCGAATGCGATCAAGTTTACCGATCCCGGTGGGAAGGTCAGTATTACTACTGGGCTGAATGGAACTCAGTCGTACCTTACGGTCGTGGACACGGGTGTTGGAATCGAACCGGACTTTCTGCCACACGTTTTCGATCGTTTTAGGCAGGCGGATGGTTCGACGTCGAGGCGTCACGGCGGGCTGGGTCTCGGTCTCGCGATCGCGGATGCGTTGGCAAAGATGCACAACGGACGGCTGGAAGCGCAGTCTGATGGAGTGGGACAGGGAGCGACCTTCACTTTTCGAGTCGAAACAGCGACCGGCGGGAATGTGGTTTCGGAGACGGTCGATCAAAAGGTTCATTCTCTGGAAGGTCTCGATGTTTTGATCGTCGAAGACTCGCCCGACACGCTGTTGCTCTTGAGCACGATCTTCCGTCGCGAAGGCGCAAACGTGACGACGGCAGCTTCGGCTTCGGAGGCGCTGCAAAGTGCCGTCGTGAAGCGCCCGCACATCATTGTTTCCGACATCGGCATGCCCGAAACCGATGGCTATCAGTTGCTGGAACAGTTACGCCTGCTTCCCGGCCTGAGCGACGTTCCCGCCATCGCCATCTCCGGCTACGCCAGCGAAGAAGACCGCGAGCGCGCCTTGTCCGTCGGTTACCTCGCCCTGGTCCCCAAACCCGTCGACGTCGACACCCTCTTCACCCTCATCCAGGACCTCAAAACCCCCGCGCTGAAGTGAATTCGAACCTGTTGACTCACTTCAGAGCAGCACCGTGAAACCCTCCTGCCGAAAGTGCTCGTCATGTGTCAATATCTCAACCATACCCCGCTCGCGCATTGCCTGCATCGAGATACAATCAGTCAAACTATAACCTTTGTCGGGGCGTGCTTTGTAGAGTGTGAGACCTGCCATGAAAGCTTCATGACTCTGTGGTATCACGTCGACATTCGCACCACTGAGGATTCCCTCGACTTGTGTTATTGCTCCGCGGCGAGCCTTTTCACCGTACTCCGAAAAGAAATTTAAGAGCTCGACCAATACATCTTCAGTCGTGATCAACGCAGTTTCTGCAACCAACTGGCTAGCTGCTATCGCCTGCTGGTGCCATTGGTCTCTGGGGTTGAAAAGAGCGACAAAATATAGCGTATCAATGAAAGTGAGTTTCACAGTTACTTCTTGGGCGCTCCGTAGAGGTAGTGATCCAGGTTGATCGATCCGTCTGTCGGCACGTCATCCCATGTATCCGCAGGTAAATCGGCATTAATCTCTTCCACGATTTTCCAAATCGGCTTGTGCGCTAAGCCTCTGCCATTGTGTTCAGAACCTTGTTCACTAGCCAGAGTGTCCAGAAGTCGCAGTGCCTCCTTTTGTTTGCTTGGCGGCAGCGCCCGCACTCTATCAATCAATTTGTCTTCCAGATTTGAGGCCATATTATTTCTCCGTATGCAAAAAAGCAGTTTGGGACCGTCTTTTCGCGTTCGCAAAGTATAACATTCTTGGATGATGTCCTAATCTAAGCTTTAAGGGTAGGCCAGGTGCACCGCTTTATAAACATTCCGCCCCTATCAAATACCCGTACCGCAAGCCTGTTTTACGTAAATTGCTGTGTATCAAACAGTTGACAAAACCAAGTTTGTAACTATAATGGTTACAAAAAGGCGGCCCGTAGTTCCCCAGTTGGATTGATATGTCGACAAATAGCAGGTTCGCGGTTGCGGTACATGTTTTGAGCTTGATGGCCTGGTCAGGC
>DATENQ010000148.1:0-3044 GCA_035275005.1 Pyrinomonadaceae bacterium
AGAGTAAACGCGATACGCGCACTCGCCGCAGTTAAAGATTCGCGCGCGGCTGAGCCGTTACTGGCGCGCGGCCAGAGTCTCGCACAACGCAACCTCGCCGCGATGCCGGCTGAACTCAATGAAATCCTCGAGATCGCGACCACGCTCGGACGCCTCAACGCCCAAAATGAAGATCACACCGCTGTGGCATGGCTGCGTAAGCTCAACGAGACCCTGAACCACAGAGCGCCCGAGATCGATATCGCTATGGTGCGTATCGCGCCAGCGACTTACCTCGCAGACTTCGGAACTGCCGATCAGGCGAAGCGAAAGGTTCAGGAAACAATCCTGCTCAACTGGAACGCAGCATCAGGCGTCGCCGCCGGTCTCGGCGAGATCGCAGCGCTGCCCGATACAGTCTCAAACAAAGCCGAGCTCGCCGCCACGGCACAAAATCTCCTGCGCGCGATGCTCGACTATCGCAACTCAGGTCTCAACATCAACACACTCGTCGCTGTTCATTCTGAGTACGCCATCCCCGACGTACTTCGCGCTCTCGCCGCCTTCAAGCCGCCGGATCTGGCGGCCGTCGCGCGCGCACATCTGAGCGACAGCGATGTGATTGTTCGAGGCACCGCGGCAGATATTCTGGGCGATCTCCCGCCTTCCGAACAAACTACGCGCTGGCTGGTTCAAGCGTGGCCGCAGGCTGCCAACGACACTTTGAACGACGCCGCACTCTCGATCATCGACGCACTCGGCAAACAAAAATCCGACACTGCAAATGACCAACTCAAAGAAGCATTAAAATCAGGCGATCCGCTGATCAGGCGCAGGGCGGCGGCGGCGCTGAAAGCAGGCAATGGCGGCGACTTCTCCGCGCAAATCGGAACCGTACACTCGCGCAACACCGATGCTGATTACCGCCGCGCGCTGTCGCGAATCGGAAAAACTGTGCGCGCAGTCGTGACTACCAGTAAGGGTTCGTTTACTATTGAGTTTCTCCCCGAAGCAGCCCCGCTTACAGTCGATAACTTCGTTCAACTTGCCCAGCGGAATTACTATCGGAACGTCACCATTCACCGCGTAGTGCCAAACTTCGTGATTCAGGATGGGGATCCGAGAGGCGACGGCAATGGCGGACCCGGTTACCAGATTCGCTGCGAGATTAACGAGGTGCTGTATGACCGGGCGGCAGTCGGAATGGCGTTGTCGGGCAAAGACACGGGCGGTTCGCAGTGGTTTGTCACTCATTCACCGCAACCGCATCTCGACGGTGGTTACACGGTGTTTGGGCGCGTGATAGCGGGAATGGATGTGGTCGACAAGATTGTCCGCGGCGACGTGATTCAGTCGATCACGATCAAGCAAGGACCTGGAAGAAAAACTTAGGATGTACAAAAAGCACATAAACAGTACGCCCAGCGAAGTTCTCATGCTTTGCGTGCTAATCAGTGTGTGTTTAGCTTCGTATCAGGAGCTCAATGCTCAAACGTCGCCGCAACCGGAGAGACACTTCTACAAGATCGATCTTAAGATCGATTTCGACAAGCTTACTTACACGGGCGTGGAGAGAGTGCGGTGGGTGAATCGCGGCGAGAAACCGAGCTCGATCATCTACTTTCATCTATACCCAAACCTGCGCAGCGGTGATCAGCCGTTTCCACTCAACACGCCTGCGGCGGATTCCGACGAACCGCGTATCGACATTCTCGAAGTTCGCGCCGGCGCGGACGATGCACTGCTCTTTTCCGCGCTCGACGATCAGGCCACGACGCTTCGCGTAAACCTGCGCGAGCCGGTTGCGTCCGAGGCTTCAACGGAAGTCGTCATCAAGTTCAAAGGTTCAGTCCCGGAAATCGATCGCGATGAAACCAGCCTGACCACGCACGTCGTGAAGCAAGTCAGCGCCGCTCTCCGCAGCGAGCGTGAGATGCGACGCGCGCGCGATATCAACTTTCGATGTCGCGGCGTGATGCTCCTGGGCACGGCGTTCCCGGTGCTGGCCGTACATGACGGCGACGAGTGGCGCCGCAAGCTCGAACCGTCCGTCGGCGATTTCGTTTTCAACGAATCGGCAGACTTCGAAGTCACTGTGAACACGAGTCCTGCCGTAGAAGTGTTTACGTCAGGCACGGAGACCGGCCCACGAAACGAGAAGTCGGGGCAAACTTTCACCGCCTCAGCCTTGCGCGACTTCGCCATCCTCGCCGGACGCGGCCTGCGCAGCGAACACACCGAAGTACAAGGCATCAACATCAGATCGATCTATCTCGCGGAGCATGAGCGAGTCGGTAAACGTACTTTGGTCGTCGCCGCCAACGCCGTGCGCGTATTCACTTCGCTATTTGGACCACTGCCTTTCAAGACAATCAGTGTCGCTGAAGCTCCACTCGTCGCGGGACTCGGTAGCTGCGAGTTCTCCGGAATGAACATCATCGCCAGCGCCTACTTTGTCGACTTCGACTCTCCCGCCGTGCGCAATCTGCCGGAGATTATCCGCGAACAAAGACCATCGGTTGAGGAAAGTCTCGAATGGGCCGTCGCTCATCTCGTCGCGCACCAGTGGTGGGGAGCGGCTGTCGGCAACGATCCGGCGCGTGAGCCGCTGCTCGACGAAGCCCTATCGGCATGGTCGTCACTGCTCTACTACAAAAACACTTACGGCGAAGAAAAAGCGAGCGCTGTTCTAGACGATCAGGTTCGCGGCGTTTATCGTCTTTACCGCACTTTCGGCGGCGACGACATGGACGCCAACCGCCCCTCTCGCGACTATCGCAACACGTTTCAATACGCCGCCATCGTCAGCGCCAAGGGCGCGATGATGTTCGTTGATCTCACAAAAACACTCGGTGAAGAGAAGATCTTCGCCGCCCTTCGAAACTACTACCAGGCAAACCTCTACGAGATCGCGCAGCTCGAAGACCTGAGAATCGCGCTCGTCGCCGAAGCCCCGGTTGAACAAAGACGAATGATTGGACGTACATTTACCCGCTGGCTAACTGCAAAGCGAGGCGACGAAGACATCGCGCCTCCCGAACAGGAGTTGGCTGCAACGCTTGGTC
>DATENQ010000149.1:0-2691 GCA_035275005.1 Pyrinomonadaceae bacterium
ACTTCAACGCAGAGCACGCGGAGATACGCAGAGGGCCGCAGAGGAAAACATCATGAACACTCTATTCCAGGACCTGAGCTATGGCCTGCGGATGTTGTTGAAGCATCCGGGTGTGACGGCGATTGCAGTGATCACGCTTGCGTTGGGGATTGGCGCGAATACCGCGATCTTCAGTGTCGTCAATGCGGTGCTGCTGAACCCGCTGCCGTACAGAGAACCCGATCGGCTCGTGTCGCTTTGGGAGAGCGTACCTGATCAGGGACGCTGGCGAGTGGCGCCGGCAAACTTCTTCGACTGGAAAAAGCAGAACACGGTTTTCGAAGATGTCGCTGCATTCGGCCGGAGCTCATTGACGCTTACCGGCGATGGCGAACCGGAACAGCTCGTCGGCGCGCGGGCGAGCTCGGGATACTTCTCCGTCGTTGGCATTGAGCCGTTTATCGGGCGTGCTTTCACTGCCGAAGAGTACGAACCCGGAAAGGGTCGTGTCGTCATTCTGGCCCATGCCTTGTGGCAGCGTCGCTACGGCGGCGACCGCAATATCATCAACCGGAACATCACTCTCGACGGCGCGCCGTATACGGTTGTCGGTGTTATGCCTCCGGGGCTCTATCCGGTTTCACCGCTAAACCCTGGCCAGCTGACTTTCGACGAGCAGGAACACAACTTTTGGGTACCGATGTCGTTTACGGCGGAGTGGGCCGCCGCGCGAAGGGCGCACGTACTCGGCGTCGTAGCACGTCTCAAACGGGGGGTCTCGATCCAGCAAGCCACAACGGAGATGAATGCGATTGGCGCGCGGCTCGAGAAAGAGTATGCCGAGAATCGCGGTGAAGGAGTTCTCGTCAGTCCGTTCATGAACGAGGTGGTTGGCAATGTCAGACCGGCGCTGTTGACGTTGTTGGGCGCGGTTGCGGTCGTGTTGTTGATTGCCTGCGCGAATGTGGCCGGACTACTGTTGGCCCAACATGCCGGACGCAGCAAAGAGATCGCGATCCGCGCGGCGCTCGGAGCAGGTCGAGCTCGTCTGGTGCGGCAGTTTTTTATCGAGGGATTGTTGCTTTCATTGCTGGGAACGGCTGCCGGACTCACCCTCGCAGCGTTGGGAACGAAAGTGCTGTTGCAATTTGTGCCCGACAACGTTCCGCGTCTAGCTCAAGTCAGTCTTAACTGGAAAGTGCTTGGCTTCACGATGCTGATTGCCCTCGGCACCTGTTTGATTTTTGGTTTAGGGCCCGCCTTGCAGACCTCGAAGCCTGATTTGAACAGTGCGCTGGAGCAGAGTGGTCGCACGTCAGGTCCGGGAGCTGGCAGGCTCCGGTTCCGGCAGTTCCTGGTTGTGTTTCAGATCAGTATGGCGGTGATGCTTGTGATCGGCGCGGGACTGCTGATCAAGAGTTTCTGGGTGTTGCAGCGCGTCGATCCCGGATTTGAAAGCGAACGCGTGTTGTCGGCTGAGCTGACGCTTACGGTTTCGAAATATACCGAACCCGGGCAGATCAACAACTTTCACAAACAGTTGCTCGAGCGTGTCTCTGCGATTCCAGGCGTGAAGCACGCCACCATCGCTTACGATAATCCTCTGACATCGAATTATGTCGATTCATTTCAGATCGAAGGCAGGGTTTCACCGTCTGATAGTCGCTCGCAATCGGCTAACTTTGTTCCGATCGGTCCGGAATATTTCGACACTGTCGGCTTAAAGCTTGTTAGCGGGCGAAGATTTACGCCACAGGACGATCAGGATCACCCGGGAGTGGCGATCGTCAACGAGTCGTTCGTCAAAACTTACTTTCCAAACGAGAATGCGTTGGGCCAGCGGATGAGGCTTGGTCCACCGACACGCATCTGGGACAACAAGAAACTCACATCGTTCGAGATCGTCGGCATCGCGCGCGACGTTAAACTCGCCGGTCTCGAAGCCCCTTCCGAACCGGCTTACTACGTACCCGCCTCACAAGCGCCGTTGCAGGACATGACCATTCTCGTGCGCACGTCAACCGAGCCACTCTCGATCGTTGGCGCGTTGCGACAGGCAGTTTGGTCCATCGATCCGAATCAGCCGATCTCGAATGTCAGCACGCTGGAAAAAGTCGTCGACGCGAGCATCGCGCAACGGCGGTTGAACATGTTGCTAATGGGATTGTTTGGCGGCCTGGCGATGTTGCTGTCGGCTGTTGGTATTTACGGTCTTTTGTCGCAGGCAGTGACGCAGCGAACGCAGGAGATGGGAATTCGCATGGCGCTCGGCGCGCAGGTTAGCGACGTGCTGAAGCTCGTATTGAAGCAGGGAATGACGCTCGCGCTCACGGGCGAAGCGATTGGGTTGGTGGCGGCGTTTCTTCTGACGCGATTGATTCGTGGGTTGTTGTTTGGCGTCACCCCGAACGATGCGACGACGTTTGTCGTAGTGGCTGGAGTATTAACGACAGTAGCGCTGTTGGCTTGTTACATTCCCGCGCGTCGCGCCACGAAAGTCGATCCGTTAATAGCGCTAAGGTATGAATAGGGTCCTATAGGACCAATAGGACCTATAAAGGAAAGCATGGACACACTGCTCAACGATCTTCGCTACGGTGCGAAGATGCTCTGGAAAAGTAAGGGTGTCACGATCGTGGCGGTGGTGTCGCTGGCGATCGGTATCGGCACAAACTCTGCGATATTCAGTCTCTTCAACTCGCTTCTGCTGCG
>DATENQ010000150.1:0-21936 GCA_035275005.1 Pyrinomonadaceae bacterium
TGCATCGAATCGCCGACTGGCTGATTCGGCGTTTCCATGACTTGGGTCCACGCGCGGCGCTTCGTTCCGCCAATCGTTGGCAACAGCCGCACCAGGAGCGATAGCTCATCGGACTTGAGTAACAGCACGTGATCGAGATCCGGGAACCGCTGATACACGGTATGCCGGACAACTTGCCCATCCGAAGTCTTTACTGGGACGTCGGCGCGCACCACGATGAAGCGAGGCAGCGCCGCCGGAAACTTGAAGGCATTCCAACCGCTGCGGCTGTAGAGCGGCAAATCTCCGAGCGGCCGAAACACTACTTGCCGAATCTCCGCAACGTCAGCGTCGATACTCGACATGGGCGGTTGCCGGTTGAGATCGCGCTGAGTTGTTACCCACGTGTCCAGTGTCTTCCCCATTAGTGCTTCGGCTTCGCTTGATTGTCCCTGTGTCAGCTTCAGCGCAGCCTCTGCCAGTGCAGCAGTTGCGACGAAGGAATCAAACGGCTCCTTAGTGATTGCGTCCAAAGCAGCTAAAGCTTTCGCCGGGTCATAATGCGCGCCTTCAACGGCAGCCAGATCGAGGGCTAACTCGAGTTGCGCGCGATGGAGTAACGACCGCACCTCAGTCAGCGCCGGCGACTTGGGTTCCTGCTTGAGAAACGTTGTCAGCGTCTTAATCGCTTCAGTGAATTGGTTCTGATCGAGCTGCCAGCGGGCGCGCGCCAGCAGTCGGCCGCCGGACTGACGGAGATCATGATCGAGAGTGGCTACCCGCGCAGACAGATCGTCGCGAGTGACGCGTAGCGTGTCAACAACCGGTCCGGTGATCACACCCGGCAGCGGCGCCTGATACGAACGGATCGAATACTCGAATCCATAGTCTGCGTCCCAACTATTCAGTGCAGTACTGGCGGCAGACAGCGAATCGTCGAATCGGCCTTGCGCATCGAGCGTGCGCGAGGCAAATGCTCCGCCGAGCACGCGGGCGTACGCGTCATTAGGGAAGGAGATGGCGGCGCGCTTGTAAGCAGCGGAAGCTTTCGGCCAATCCTTCATCTGTTCGTAGCACTCGCCGATGCGAAGCGCAGCGATCGGCGCCCATGAACTCGACGGATACCGCAAGACAAATTTTTGATACTCCGGCAGTGCACGCGCGTAATCACGTTGGTAGTAATCAAACGCAGCCGCGAACGCGAGCGCGCGCCGAGATGCATCGCCGCGATTCGCCGACACAAGCGTCGCCAGTGCCGCCCGTGCTTTGGCCGCCATCGATGCTCGATCCGCCTCAGGGCCGGCAGACGACTGGCGCGCGTAGTACTGCGCGCGGAACAGTTGCACCGAAGCCGGATCTGACGCGGTCTTTTCAAGATCGTCGAGGAATCGTTCGATGCCTCCGACCCGGTCACCCTTCAATTCAAACAAATTGCCCATCTTGCTATCGATAACGTAGCCGAGACTGTTATCCATCGATAGCAATGCGTTCGGCATTTGCAGATGCGTTCGTACGAAGTCAGCGTATGTCTCGATGGCCCTATCAAGGTTCCCCTGTGAATATCGCGGTGGAGGCGTATTTGACACGAAGAAGTCGATTAATAACTGAGGCGCCTTTTCCACCCACTCGCTCCGCGGAAACTCGCCGCTCTCCAGCTCCTTAACGATGGCCGCTACGCGCAAGAGGCGCTCCGTCGGATCCGAGCCGCCTCGCTCGACGCCGGTGATCGGGACATTGACGTGGAGTTGGAAACCTTCCAGGAAGAGGGCCTTCGCTGCTGCGTTAGTACGGGGATGGTCCTTCGCGAATTGATCCAGATCGCGGATCTGTTTCAGCATCTGCCCGGGATCCGATGTGAGCAGGTCAACCTGCGTGAGTAGTGCCGCCTCGGTGCCGTCGTAATCTCGGACGAACTGCGTCAGCCGCTCGGGCCATTTCTGGCTGGCCTGTCTGCCCTCCAACCACTGATCGATTGACAGCATTTCACGCGCAAGCCGCGCCGCATCTTCACGTGGTAGCTGTGCGATGCGAGCGCGTGCGGGTGCGATCATTTGGCGAATCGTCTCGGTGTACGAGCGTGTTTGATCATGCTGAAACGTACGAATCGTTTCGCTAAGGACGTGAAGTGCGGCGATCGTCTGCGCGCCATCGGGTGCTTCGAGTATTCGTTTCAATTCGGCCAACGCATCGTCGCGCTGTTCAGCGGCGACGAGCCGCCTGAAAGTGTCAACAGACGCGGGGTCCTGCGCGAGGAGTCGCTTGACCTCTTTGGCATCCGCGCCTCGGCGCAGGTTCCACACAAGCGTTTGGTCGTATGAGGGAAAGTCATGCCAGGGATCAGATTTGGACTGGCCGCAGAGCGACGGCACACTGAGAACCGTTAGGAATAAAGCGCCAACGATCTGGATTCGCCTAGCGTTCAAGAAATCGATCCCTAATAGTCAGGTCGCACGTTACTTTTTCGGTGGATGGCTCTGCCAGAGGACGTTGATGATCATCCATTTGCCATCCAGCTTCGCCAGGTGCATGTAGTCAATGCCCCACTCGGCGGTTAGCTTCACGGTAGCGGTCTGGTCCAACACGTCGTAGATTTGAATATCTTTCGGCGCATCTTTCCGCAGCTTGCCTTCCTTGTTGTAACTCTTCGCGATCTCCACTAACTGCTGAAAAGCCATCGACCTTCCCGGGCGGTAGGCAGTTTCAGTGGGCGGACGATAGAAACCCAGCTTCGCCAGGTTCGCGCTGACACTGCGTTCAATTCTCTCCGGTTGGACGTTGTAGATTGCTTCAACGTAATCCAGTACAGCCTGACGCACCGCTTCGCGATCTGCGTTTGCTTCCTGCTGAGCTGCGACCGGAATGGCGAAGAGCAAGAATAGCAAGCCTAAGAAAACTGATCTTGTCATTAGTGATTCTCCTTAACAGTTAAGTCATAATTTTAGGTTCAAAGCTTAGCCTACGAAACAGCAGCCCTTAGTGTTTATCCAAATTTATCGATGATCCAATTTCAAATCTTCAAATCTCTAAAGATCAGGTCTCTTGCCATCTGACACTTATCAGCCTCGCTTCAATTTTCCAAGTCAAAAGTTGTTTTTTCGAACGTCGCGAGATGATGTCGAAGTGTGATCGAGTCGGCATATTCTTTGCCTAATCGATTTCTGTCGCACCTCCCATATCCCAGTTTTCGAAGACAACTCAGACGTAAGTTCCGAGCCCCTCTCCGAGCTTGCGCCTCTTCATCGCCAGGAGGAGCCCATGTACAACAATCTCTCTTCAGCAAATCAGTGTCGAAAAAGAGGTTTCACCCTCATGATTTTCGCTTCAGTGATTTTTACTCTTTCCGCATTGACCGCGTCTGCTCAAACGTCGCAAACCACGGTGAGTGGAACAGTCAAAGATCAAAACGGCGCTCTGGTTCCCGGAGTCACCATCACGCTGGTTGACACCAGGACAAAGGCTGAAAGAACAGCAACGACGAACGATGATGGTTTTTTCCTCTTCACTAACGTTCTCGCGGGCGATTATCGAATCACCGCTGAAGGTGGAGGATTCAAGAAAACCGAAGTTAATAGCGTGAAGGCTGACGTGAGTATTCCAGCCACTGTCAATCTCATACTGGAAACGGGACAGATCTCCGAAACAGTTCAGACGACTGCTTCCGACTCACAGGCCGTCATCAACACTGAGAATGCCGAGCTATCGACAGTCGTAACAGAGAAGCAGATTAACGATCTGCCACTAAACGGACGCAATCCCGTTCAACTCGCAGCTCTGCAAGCCGGAGTTGCGACCAACACTACCACCAGGAATGCCAATGTTAATGGAATGCGAGGCAGCTACAACAACATCACCTGGGACGGTATCAACATTCAAGAGAACTATCTCCGCGGCAATGCAAGCAGCGGTTTGTTTGCACAGGCAGCACCAAGCGTTGCCGGCGTCGGTGAGTTTACGATAACAACCCAGAATGCGAGCGCAGCGGATGGCACGGGCGCGGCACAAGTTAAACTCGTCACTCCGCGCGGCGGCAGTAGTTACCACGGTTCACTCTTTGAGTTCTGGCGTAATTCCGCACTCAACGCCAACACCTTCTTCAACAATGCAGCTGGTCAGCCTAAGCCTTACCTGAACCAGCATCAATTTGGTGGAAACGTTGGCGGGCCTTTCGCTTTGCCTCGTTTTGGCGAAGGAGGCGATGTTTTTACACAGAAACAAAAACTGTTCTTCTACGTCTACTACGAACAAACCAAAGAAGCACAACAAACCCTGCTAACGCGAACAGTGCTTGCCGCACCAGCGCGCGCAGGCAATTTCACTTACCGCCGCGTTGACAACGGTCAATTACAAACAATCAACTTATTGAATTTGACCGGAAGAACGATCGATCCGCGTATCAACGGTTTGATAGGTCAAACGCCATTGCCAAATGATCTTGCCGGCGATCGCATAAACACAAACGGCTTCAGCTTCAACTCGCCGTCGGGCAGCACTGAAAAATTGTTTGGCTTCCGTATAAATTACGATCGCTCGCAGAAGCACCGTTTTGACGTGGTCTACAGCAGGGATTCAGTTGCGGTTCCCAACGACACGTTCAACAACACCGGAGAACCTTTCCCGGGACTTCCGGGCAAGGGACAGTTTCCACAACGTAGTCGCGGGGCCGTGGCCTGGAACTGGGCACCCACGCAGTCGATAACCAATGAGTTGCGGGGCGGGTATTACCACCAGCGATCACTCTTTATCGGAGAGGAAATTGCATACGAGGGGAATGCCAGATTGGCGTTTCCGCTCGGACTGACCAATCCCGTCCAGAACTCTTTGACTAGTGGTCGTAACGGCAAGATTCACGAGATCATCGATAATGCCTCATGGGTCCATGGCGATCACTTGTTCCGCTTCGGTGGCAATTACCGCCGAACCCATCTTGAACCCTTCAGTTTTGCCGGAGTTATTCCGCAGTACACGCTCGGCTTCGGCACAAACAATCCGAACCCGCTCAGCTCCACCAATCTCGCGCAGTTCCCCGGCAGAATCAGCACGACTGAATTCAATAACGCCAGCAATCTCCTGGCGTTCTTAAGCGGAGCTGTTTTCCAGGGCACGCAGACATTTAACGTGACCAGCGCGACGTCGGGCTTTGTCGACGGTGCGGAGCAACGGCGCAACCTGATCTTTGATCTTTACGCGGCGTATGCATCCGACACCTGGCGGATACGACCGAATTTAACGCTCAATCTCGGTTTGCGTTATGAATACATCAGCCCCGTTCGTGAGCGAGACGGAATCGGTCTGTTGCCGGTAGGTGGACTGGAGGCCCTGACAAATCCGAACGTTCAAATCGATCTGGCAGGAGGCGGCGCCGGCACTCGTCCATTCTATAACCCTGACAAGAACAACTTTGCTCCTAACTTCAGTTTTTCGTGGGATCCGTTTAAGGAAGGGAAAACGGCAATTCGTGGCGGTTATTCGTTGTCGTTTGTGATCGACAGCGTGATCCAAATGGCTGAGAATGCTGCGATCGATGGTAACCAGGGCCTAACCTCTTCTCCGAATGTGAATACTCTTTCGGGTACTGTCAGTGGTGGCGGGTTGCGTCCAATCGACGAGCCTAATTTCGTTGTGCCCCGCACTCTGACTGATCAGTTAGCCCTTAGCCAGTTCCCGACGATATTCACGATAGATCCCGATCTCAAGACACCGTATGTTCAGCAATGGAATTTCGGAATTGAGCACGAGATCCTTCCCAACACCGCGGTGGAGGTAAGATACGTTGGAAACCGCGGAGTGAAACTGCTTCGAGGTATTGACATCAATCAGGTCAAAATCTTCGAGAACGGTTTTCTCCAGGACTTCCTGCGCGCTCAACGAAACCTCACGCTGTCAACGGCTCTGAATGCTACGAACTCCGCTATTCCAGCAAGTCCGGCTTTCAATCCGGCAGTGCCAGGTAGTCAGCAACTTTTGATTTTCCCGTCAATCGGCAGGAGGGGTCTCTTCACAACCGCAACCGGCACCACGCTCGACTCGAACATAGTCAACCTCATCAGCCAGGGACAAGTCGGCGAATTGGTAAACACGTACGTTGCTTCTCGAAACACTTACCTCTCACCGGGTGTAAACGGCGCAACGCTGGGTCCCGCATTCTTCCTGCCGGCGAATTTCCGAGCAGGTGCGGTCGACTTCATCGGAAATGGCTCGTGGTCTACCTACAATGCCTTGCAGGCTGAAATTCGTAGACGCCTGAGTCACGGACTGTACTTCCAGGCGAACTACACTTACAGCAAGGCCTACACTGACTTTGAAGGGACCGACGCCAACTTCTCGGCGCTCCTCGATCTGGCCCAGGGAGGGGTTGTTGAAAAGAAACGGCAGACAAATGATGTCACGCACATCTTCAAGGCAAACGGCGTGTGGGAGCTGCCGATTGGACCAGGCAAGCGTCTGTTCAACTTTGACGGTTTTCTCGGGCAGTTGTTCGGGGGCTGGCAGATGAACGGTATCTTTGAGCAGCGCAGCGGGCGTCCGATCTCCTTCATCTCCGGAAGAGGAACCCTCAACCGGTCAGCTCGTTCAGGCAAAAATACGGCGACTACCACCTTGAGTGTCGATCAGTTGAAGAACAGCATGGGGCTTTTCTTCGATCCCGTCACTGGTCGTCCCCTCGTCCTCGATCCACGGCTGATTGGTCCAGACGGACGCGCAAATCCCGAGTTCTTTGGTCATCCTCAGCCTGGTACCACTGGTACTCTCCATCTGACTCCCGTAAGCGGACCCGGCTTCTGGAATGTTGACTTCAGCATGATCAAGAGGACCAGGATTTCAGAACGCACGAACATTGAATTTCGCGCGGAGTTCTTCAATGTTTTCAATCACACGAACTTCTTCACGGGAGAGAATCAGACCATCACCAGCACCACATTCGGGCAGGTCACTGACACTTTTGATCCGCGAATAATCCAATTTGCGGTGAAGTTCAACTTCTAGTGACCTCTCTCTAAACGTGGAAATGCCGGAGTTTCTCGCAAGAAACTCCGGCATTTTCATTAGCGCCCCTGTAAGATGCGCGCCGCAGTTGTTGTCGATTAAATCCGTGTAAATCTGTGGCTATAACATCGTTGAGAATGCTGCCTACTCTTGACTCGGCGATGTGTAAGCGAACACTAAGTCCAGTCCTGAGGGTCGTTCGACAACGCGAGCCGCTATGCCTGGTCTAACAACAAATGAGATCACCAGATCGGCGCCGTGTTTTTCGATTACAGCATCACTGAACGCTTGTCCCTGTAAGCCGTCTTGGAAAGCCCGCAATGCCGTGCGCGGCAGCACGAGGTAAAAACGGCCGCCACGGAAGTACATGGAGTAATCGCTGACAGGAGCGGACGTTTCAATAGCAACTCTTTCATCTGCCGCGATCGGGATAGATCTCGCGACGATTGATGTGATCTGAGTGATAGGTTGAACCGCGGGTGGCGCTGAAACAAAACGTGAAGGCGTCGCCGAATCGGAATTCGGAGCCGGAGGCGCCGTTGGCGGCGAGTAAGGTTCAGGTGTACGAGTTGTGACGTTATTAATGGGTGGGTTTGCCGTCTCCGGTGCTGGACTAATTGTGGGGTTGAGGAAGGTAGCTGCGGTAGCGGCTTTAATCACCGGAGCAGTGCTTGCGCTTTCGTCGCCTTTTCCGTCTGATTTTGTGCCGCTGTTCGCTTCATCGCCGCCGACATTCTTATTTGCGGTACCAAAAGCGTCGAAGCTCTTGGTCTTAAAAGTGATCGCCAGGCCAAATCTCGAGGTCCATCTTTTCACGGGTGTCAGTTCACCGAAATTGGCGGGAACGGAGCTGCCGTTGCCAAACCCGACGGGGAAGTCTGCAAACTGTCCAAAGTGAAATCCGGGAGTGAAGAAAATTCGATGACCGAGATGTCCGGAAATTCCGGTGAAGAAGCCGAACGATGACGTCTCGCTTTGTCCTCCCACGCGCAGAACTGGTCCAGCCGAGAGGGCAAACCCTCCTTTGTCCCAGTCCATATGTAAAGCCCCGAGGCTGTAATTAAGAAGCGCAACCAGCGAGGGCGTGGCTCGGGAGTTTCCGGTGACCGTTAATGTGTTGAGCTCGGAGGTCGGATCTTTTCGCGCTTCGTAGGTTCTATCCTGAATGCGTGAGAACATAGCGCCCGCGCTTAAGGTCAGGATATCCGCAGTGTCAAAACTGAATGTCTTGGTAGAAATAGTCTTCGGTCCGAACAACTCAATTACCTTGACCGACACATGAGTTGCTGGACCTATTTCCTCGTCAGTTGAAATTACGTGAGGGCCATCGACAATTTTCTGGATCCTGGTAACAGCAGTATCGAAATCCAGGTAGTCTTTTAGAAGCTGTGGATCCACCGTTTGAGTGCAGGAGTCATCGACAAGAGCTTTGTATGCTGCTCTTGTTTTAGCGATCGCATCCGCATGCGACACCCACGCCGCGATACTATCTTTCAGCGGGATACTGGTCGTGGACCCTGAGGCAGCGTAACCAGTGGGCAGGTTTGCATCCTTATTAATCTCCTTTGTAGCATCGTCGAGTGCCTTTCTAAGGGCGTTCTCGCGCACATCGCACCGTGGCAGAACGTCTGTTGCGGGCGCGGGTTTCGGGGCACCTAAGAGAATATTCTTTATTGCAGCGAAGTCGTCGGTATCCAGAGGTGTTTGAGTGACCTCGATCTTGTAACTGTAAAGAATGTCATTAATATTGATGACATCGATGCGTACTTTCTGTCGTCGCGTAATATTTGGAACTGACTTTGGGGTATCGCCCCCCTTGGCCCAGTCATAAATGACCTGTGCGTTAACTGTCGAAATTCCCAGAAGCACCACCACGGCGGGGACAAAGAAAAACAAACGGTAAATGCGTAACATGGGCAATCTCCTTGCAAACGGTAGAATTCTCAGATTTCTCATCCATGAATGGTGTGAAACGCAAAAATATTTCATTTTCGCTCTTTGTCAGAGAATTCAACCCCGTAATGCTTGGAATGGCACGAAGTGGGATGAGGCAATGGATCTTCTGAGTCGCGGTGCTCAGTTTTAAAGGCAGGGGAAATTGGACGAGGCGATTGATAGCTTCACGGAAGCCCTTGCGGTCGACCCACAGTACGCGGACGCCTATCATTGACGTGGCTCCGTCTACCGTAAGGTCAATACGCGTCGCTGATCATGACCGCGCCAGGAACGGATTACACGGCTGAGCGGGCCATAGCGCTGAGCAGGCGAGCTTCCGTTAAGCGTGACGCCGCCGCGTGAAGCGTCTCCATTTGCTTGCAGAACGCGAATCGCAGGTGCCGGCTTTTTATGGGTGAGCCCGTATTACAGAAACCGCTCAACGGAACTGCCGCAACCTTGCAACGCTCCACCATATCGCGCACGAACGTACGGTCATCCGTGTCATGCAGTGCTGAATAATCGGCAACGATGTAGTAAGCACCTCGCGGCTTTGTGACTTTGAAACCACAGTCAGACAGTACCTGCATCAGAAAATTACGTCGTTCGGTATAGTTCTTCTTCAACATCGCAAGATAAGCTTCAGTGTGCGTGCTCAGCGCGTGGCCGATTGCCACCTGTAAAGGAGTTGGAACAGCGAAGGTGATGTACTGGTGCGCAGCCTGCGCCGCCCACGCCAACTCCGCGGGTCCGGTGGCCCAACCGATTCTCCATCCCGTCAATGAAAAAACCTTGCCACTGCTCGAGAGTGTCAACGTTCGTTCACGCATTCCGGGGAGCGTAGCCATCGGTATGTGTTGAGTGTCATCGTAAGTGAAGTGTTCATAGACTTCATCCGTCAGGGCAACTACATTGTGTTTCTGACAGAGCTGCGCAATTGTTTCCAGTTCGCTACGACTGAAGACCTTGCCAGTCGGATTGTGCGGGGTGTTGACTATGATCACGCGTGTCTTGCCGGTGAACGCGGCCGCCAGCTCGTCCGGGTCAAACGAAAAGTCAGGCGGCCGGAGCGACACGAAACGCGGCACCGCGCGAGCCATCGCTACGCATGCCGGATAGCTGTCGTAGAACGGTTCGAACAAGATCACCTCGTCACCCGGGTTCAGCAGGCCCATCAGCGATGAAGCAATACCCTCAGCACCTCCGCAGAAAACTGTTACCTCCGACATAGGATCGTATTCGAGATTGTAGAAGTGACGTTGATGTTCGGCGATTGCATTCACGAGCACAGGATTTCCCATCGAACGCGAGTACTGGTTCTCGTTGGCTTTGAGCGCAGCGATCGCAGCTTCAATGATTTCTGGCGGCGCTGGAAAATCAGGAAAACCCTGGCCGAGATTGACGGCGCCGTGTTGTATCGCCAGCGCCGTCATTTCGCTGAAGATCGAAGTCCCAAACGGCTTCAGTGCAACGGAACCAACCGGCTTTGACTCGTTATCCGCAACGTCGTTTGGAAGTTTGTATGTTGCATTGGCGAACGGCTGCACTCTTCCACCGACACGCACGGTAATACTTTCATCTTCTTTAGTCGCGCGCAGGAACAGTAAAGACGGACGGGCAAGTTTGTAGCCCTGCTCGACGCGTATGTCGATGCTATCGCCGCCGAAATATCGATTCTGGACGAGGTAAGCCGCCAGCGATCCGTTGGCGCTGCCGGTTGCCGGGTCTTCAGGCGTGCCGTAATACTCAGCAAACACACGGACGTGCAAATCGTTTTCCGGCGAATAAGTTTCAGGCGCGAAGGCGAGCAGCGCTTTTGCTTCCGTCTGTTCGATCAATTCGAAGTAGCGGTCGCGTTGAATGTTGATCCGGTTGACGGCGTCGAGGGTCTTGAGCGGAATGATGATGAACGAAAATCCGGTCGAAGACTCCTGGATTGGGAAACGATCGTCGATGTCCATCAGCTCCACGCCCAGCACTTCGTGCAACGACTCCGGCTCGAGCGTGCGACCAAAAGTCGGATTTGGCTGAACCATCCAGAGCACGTCGGGATTAGCACCGCGGTAACTGAACTCAACCGGTATCTGTCCTATCTTCAAATTCAACTTAAGACTGTCGACCGGCTGCCGAATGATTTCCTGCTGAATCAAATATGCCGTGCCCAGTGTCGGATGGCCCGCAAACGGCACTTCCTTTTGCGGCGTGAAGATGCGCACGTCGAAGCCGCCGTCGCGTTGCTCCACCGACTCAATGAACGTGGTTTCGGAGTAGTTCATCTCACGGGCGAGCCGCTGCATTTCATCGGTGTCGATCGCGCCCCGGCTGATAAACACCGCGAGTTGATTGCCGGCGAGTGGCTTCTCAGCAAAAACATCGACGATGTAAAACTGAAGTGAGTTCATATCAATCCTCCGGATCTGTTTTTGCCACGGATTTACACGGAAAACACGGATCAGAAAATAACCTTCTTTTCTGATCCGTGTTTTTCCGTGTAATCCGTGGCTAAGTAACCTGATTGTTCAAGGTCGCTTCCACGACTACGGTCAACTGTTCGACGGTGCGATGATCGAAGATCACTGTGTCTGGAACACGAATATTGAATTTGTCCTGAATAAACGTGCTCACCATCGCCGCCTGAAGTGAAGACGCGCCAAGCTCGAAGAGGTCGTCCTGGACGCCCACTCGATCAGTCTGAAGCACTTCGATGAAGAGCCCGGTAATGGTCTCCTCCACAGGAGTGCGCGGCGCTACATATTCCTTTCTACGGCGCGCGATCTCCGGTGACGGCAGTGCTTTCTTGTCGACTTTGCCTGCCGCAGTTACCGGTATTCGTTCGAGAGGAATAAAGATGGTAGGAATCATGTAGGATGGCAGCCTGGTCGCCAGAAACTTCTTGAGCTCGTCTACCGGAAGCTCCGCTTTCGCCGGTACAACATAGGCGACGAGTTGTTCTTTACCCGCTACTTCGGTATCCAAAATAACTGCTGTTGCGGTCACCGACTCGTGTTGCAACAGGACCGCTTCAATCTCACCCAGCTCGATTCGCATACCGCGTAACTTTACCTGGTGATCAACACGGCCCAGGTAATCGATTTCACCAGCCGGCAGCCAGCGCACGAGATCTCCCGACCGGTACAAACGAGCGCCCGCCTCGCCGCTGAATGGATCGGGAATGAAACGTTCGGCGGTCAGTTCCGGGAGGTGGTAAAAGCCGCGCGCCAAACCCACACCGCCAATCAACAGTTCACCCGGCATTCCAATCGCACACGGTTGCATGCGTTCGTCGACCACGAAATAGCGAACGTTCTGGAGCGGCTTTCCGACTGTTGGCTTGCCGTTGTTTGCAAAGCATTGCAGCAACGACGAACCGAAAGTTATTTCGCTTGGTCCATAGACGTTGAACATTTTCCTGCCGGGCGCCCAGCGATCGACAAGGACGCCGGGAAGCGCTTCTCCGCCCCCAGTCAGGTTGGCAAGATCGGGCAGAGGAGCGACGGGCAAATGGGCCATCACTGAAGGCGCCAGTGTAAGGGCAGTGATCCGCTTATCGCGCAACACGTCGAACAGCGGTTGGCCCGCCATCAATTTATCGCGTGGCACGAGGTAAAGCGCGGCGCCGCTGAGGAGCGTTTCGAAGATCTCTCCCACGGACTGGTCAAAACTAAATGAGGCAAACTGAAGGACACGATCTCCTGGCCCCACGCGGCCCATCTTCCTAAACACTTCCGCAAAGTTCACGAGCCCACGGTGTTCAATGATTGTCCCTTTCGGCCGCCCCGTGGAGCCCGACGTGTAAATCACGTAGCAGGCATTGCGCGAAGTGATGAGTAAACTTGGATTCTCTACTGGTTGATCCGCCGAAGGATCCTGTTCACCATCAATCTCGAGGCCTGTGCTGATCCCGATTGCTGTAATTTTTTCCCGCAGATGCTGCTGAGTCACTATCAACTTAACGCGCGCGTCTTCAACCATGTAACGCAGTCGTTCAGGTGGATAAACCGGATCGAGACCAAGATAGGCGTTGCCGGACTTCAGCACTGCCATGACAGCAACGGGTAGTTCGAGTGACGGCTCGACGCAGATGCCGATGGCCTGGTCGGGACCAATGCCCTGTGCGCGGAAGTAATGGGCCAGCCGGTTGGCCCGTTTGTTCAACTCGTCGTAGGTGAGCTGGCTATCGTTGAAAACCGCGGCAACAGCGTCCGGAGTTTGGGCCACCTGGGCTTCGAAGAGCTGCTGCACACAGAGATCGTCGGGGAACTCGGTTTGTGTGTCATTCCAGTCAACGAGAACCTGCTTCAATTCCGCCGCGGACATGAACGGCAAATCGCCAATGGGCAGGTGAGGATCATTGACTGCGCCTTCAATCAGAGTCTCGAATCCTCCGAGCAAACGCTGCACGCTCGCCTCATTTAACTCGGCTTCGTTGTAGGAGACGGCGCCGCCAATCCGTTCTTCACCAGTGTTGATTGACAGACTGATGTTGAACTCTTCCTGCGGTTGCTGACCGTAAACGAATCTCACTAACGACACTGCGTCGAGGTTGAGAACGGATGTTTCTGCCAGCAGTTTCTTAAAACTCTTGCCGGCTGCGACGTTGAGATGAATTACGTTCCAATTATCGGGAATGCCGATAGTGACCGGTGATCGTCGAGCGTGGCGGAAGACTAACGCTGCGAAACCGGCGAGAAGTAGTTCGGACGCCGACAGTCCAGCCTTACGTGAGACGTTCCGGATCAGGTTTGAAAGATCTGGGGAAAAGTGAAATTCAAGAGTGCCTGTCATACGAATCACTTCGCAGCGGCGCCGCGAGTCAGGTCAGCGTACCTTAGCCTCTTGCGCGCCTCGCGCAACGAGACATCTTCATTCAGGACCATGTCAACGATATTGTTCTCAACATTCCTGATCTCCTCTGCGCGTTCTACGAGTTGATCCAGGATGGCGGCGGGGATTACTACGACGCCGTTGTCATCACCGAAGATGAAGTCTCCGGGATTGATCGTCACGCCCTCGATGGTGATCGGCACGTTGACGGCCTTGAGCCTCGTGCGTCCTTTTCCCGTCACCATAAAAGAGCCTTTCGAAAATAGTGGGTAATCAAGCTCGGCGATTTCGTCTATGTCTCGGTTGAGCCCGTTGATCACCGTACCGAGAATTCCCTTCTTGATTGCGTAGTGGGTGAGAATTCCGCCCCAGCAAGTCGACGATTCAAGGCCGAGATTGTCGATCACAATTACTTGCCCGCTCGGCACGTCGTCGATGAAGTCGGCGGCGTCTCTGAAGCTCGGATCGTCGTTAAGCTGCTTGGCCACTGTGAACGCCGGGCCAAACACTTTTCGTCCGCGCACAGCCGGGTGAATTCTGAGTCCACTGAGCACGCCAAAGGGCTCGAGCGCGTCGGACACCTGGGGTGTTGAAAGGGCGAAAAAGCGTTCTCTGTAGAGATCTGTTGTGTTCATATTCTATGAAGAGGTTTCACGCAAAGGCGCAAAGAGGCAAAGCGCTGCCGCGTTTCTATGAGTTTTTCTTTGCGCCTTTGCGCGCCTTTGCGCCTTTGCGTGAAACATTACCGGGATATCACTTCTGTCTGGATTGTGTACTTCAACATCACGGCCGCATCGAGTTCGGTGCCGATGCCTGGTCCAGGCAGCGGTTGGACCAACCCGGGACCGACTAGCGTAATCGGATCGCGTACGATCTGTTCGATGAAATAGCGTTCGCTGGCGCCGACGTCGCTGGGATAGAGCACGTTGGGCAGCGTGCAAACGGCGATATTCATCCAGCGTCCGACCCCCGATTCAATCTTCGAACCGATAAAAACCGGTATCCCTGCCTCTTTGCAGCGATCGTGTATGCGAATGGCGTTGGCGATGCCGCCGACTCGTCCTACCTTCAGGTTCACCATGCCGGCCGCTTTTAGTTGCAGCATCAACTCTACGTCGTCCATGTCGGTGATCGATTCGTCCAAACAAACCGGGGCTGAAACTCGGGCTCGCAGCTTCGCCAGTGCGGGCCACGCGCCGGCCGGAAATGGTTGCTCGATGATAATGGGTTCAAATTTATCGAGCCTCACCAGGCTTTCCATGTCCTTTTCCGTATAACCACCATTGGCATCGGCGAGAATGATCACGGTGGGAAACGCTTTGCGCACTTCCGCAAGCAGCTCTTTGTCCCACCCGGGCTTGATCTTGAGCTTGATGCGTTCGTAACCCGCCGCGACCGCGTCGCCGATGGCTTTGAGCGCGGACTCAATGTCTTTCTTAACACCGCAAGTTGCGCCTGACTTAACAGGTCGCCGTTCGCCTCCGATTAGCTCGTAAAGAGGAATTGAATGTACTCGCGCGTAAAGGTCCCAGACCGCGCATTCCAGAGTCGCCTTGCCTTCGTGATGGCCCGAGATCAGCGAAAATGCTTCGTCTATTTCACGCGGATGCTCAAACTCACAATTCAGCAGCGGCTCCGCGAGCCATTTCCTGATCGCCCAATGGTTTGTTTCCACAGTTTCGTAGGAGTAGTACGGCGTCTCCATCGCAGTTGACTCGCCGTAACCGTAAGCACCGTCCGCCGTCTGCACTTCAGCAATCAGCTTGGTCCAATCACGGATCTTCTGCCAGCGGTTTTGAAACGTAAACCGCAACGGCACGCGCACAAATCGCAGAATGATGCGATCGACTTTCATCTTTTTTTACTGGAGTCGTAAACGCGGACGGCGAGTTTTCTGCCGCCCTGGAAGACGTTGACTTTGTATCCGAGCCCTGCCTTGGAACCGAGTCCACACAAGCGACCGCCAAACATGAAGGAATCGAGACTCGCGGTCAGGAGCGCCACTTCCCTCTGCGCAGTATCGAGCAGCACGGGATAGGCCTGGCCCGTTATGAATTCCTGCGCCGTGTAGCCCTTGCGCGCAGCAAGCTTCACCTTCTCTACCCAGTAATCACGCGGAACTCCGCGGCCAATCGTTACGCCATCCCCACGAATGTCGTACGGCTCCTTGATGACGAAATCAGCCTGCCGGGAAAGAAGCAACTCCGTAATCTCAATGTCTTCGTCACCATACTCGACAACTTTTCCCGTCTTTACTTTGCGTGACCACGGCAGGACGCTTCTTAAAAACTCGCGATCCTCGTGGTCGAAACGATCCGCGAACTCCGCCTCCTGCAGAAACGCCGCGCAACTCTTGCTCTCCGTCACATACCGCGCCGAGAACGGATTGATGTGACAAACGCGGCCCGACGTAACAGCTTCGAGCCATCGCTTTAGCAACCCCGGCGATTCGGCTACCAACTTGTTCCAGTAAACAGTATTGACTTTGTTCCAGATGATGTCCGCTTGCCTGCCGCCGACTTCAACGCCACTTGCCGAAACTGCGACCTCGCGCGGATCTGCTACGAACGCCGGCGTGCCTCGGGTGGAAAACTCCTCCGCCATCTCCACGCTTTCAACGTTCGACCTGCCGCTGATCTGAAGAATAGCGATTACTGGATCGTCCTTGTCGCCGCCCTGCTGACGATACGCCGCGAGGAGCTCCTGTCGCGCACAGTCGGTCTGATCCAGTGGCAACTCCACCAGTTCACTCGCGATCCGCGGATTGACGTCTTTGATTATCCGGTCAAGCATCAGGTTGAGCCGCTCGGTAAACAAAATACCTGCGGGACAATCCGTGTTGTTTTCCAGGAAACAGATCCTGCCATCCATCTGTTTCAGGTAACCGTCCAGACGCGAGATACGGACCGAAGGAGTCAGCGTTGCGGGCACGCGCGCGAGGTTCTCTTCGTCTTCTGTTAGTGCGAAGTAGGAACGAACATCGGCGGATGCAGCGTACAAGTCGAGCACGCGTTCGAGTAGCGCCATGTATCGCTCTGCCGTGCGGCGATGTTCTTCGACTTTTGAAGCCGCCACTGCGAGCGGCAGCGGAGACAGTGGAAAGTCTTTGTTTTGAAAACGCGGTGAGGTCGCGACAACGCCAGCCGCGTGTGTTGCGACGGCGTCAGCTTTCGAGTCTATCGATGCGAGTAACGCACCTGCCCTGCCCCAGTCGATCATTTTGTTTTGAAAGACACCTCTGTGCGCGAAGATTTCTCACGCAAAGGCGCAAAGAGGCAAAGCGCTGCCGTGTTTCTAGTAGATTTCTTTTCACCTTTGCGCCTTTGCGTGAAAAACATTTTCGTCACTTGCCGCGTACGAGTTGAAAGTATGCATCGATGATGCGAGGTGTAATCGGCCATTCTTTCCACGCAGTTAACGCGTGTGAATCAAAGGCGGCGATGGGAGCAAACTCGAGGCCCGTCCCACACAGAAACGCTTCATCAGCCAGGTATGCATCGGTTCGTGAGAGTCTCTGTTCTCGCGCTTCGATTCCGAGTCTTTTGCAGAGATCGAAGACTGTGACGCGAGTGATACTCGGGAGTACTCCTTCGTTGATCGGCGGTGTGAGCAAGACTCCGTCGCGGACCACAAAAAGTATCGCCGTCGGACTCTCACACAAAAATCCATCGTGGTTGGTTAGCACGACGCTGTCGTAGCCGTTGTCGCGTGCATCGAGCAACGCCAGACGTGGTCCAGCGTAGTTTGAAATGTTCTTTGCGGCTGCCGGAAATGCCGCCTCGGGAGCGCGTTGCCAATGACTGATCGCGACGCGCATGGCACGTTCTTCGGCCAGCCATTTTTTCCTGCCCATGCGCGAAATGGACACGTTCAGACACGTACGCACGACAGCGCCGATGTCGCCAAAGTTATCCGCGCTTACCGACACGCGCAGATAAGAATCTTCGTTGACGGCATTTCTCTCTATTACTTGATTAATGACGTCTCCAATGTCGATCCCTTGCGGGTGCGGAAGACGCATGAGTTGTAAGGATCTGCGCAAACGATCGAGATGGGCTTCGAGCCGAAAAGCACGCGCGGCGGTTGCGTCGCTTTGCACGTAGACGCGGATGCCCTCGAATACTGACAGGGCATAACGCATAGCAAGACTGTTGGCGTGCAACGTCGCTCGCTCCCACGGAATAAAAGCGTCTTTATGAAAACAGATGGGAAACGCTGCAACCGGCTTTTCCTCTTTGGCAGAGGTCGTCTCGGTCGCGGTGTTGGCTGATGACTTTGTCATTTCGTGGCGGCGGCAAACGCGGGCGCGAGTTCAGCCGGGACCGGCGCGATGAGTTGTGCTTCAAGATCGGACTCCAGCTCGAGCAGTAACGGTCTCTGTGCTTGTTTAGCCGCGGCAACTTTTTGTTTTAGCTTGTCTGCGTTCAAATCAAGCAGAGCTGAGAGCGTGCTCTCGCACCGGCTCACATGGTCGGCTCTGATCCACTCACTCAGGGTATGACACGCCATCGTTGTGAACTCACCGATGCTGAACTGCACCTCATAAAAAGCCTTGAAGTAAGAGCAGATCAATTCAGTGACTAAGTTACCGGCGCCCTTGCCCATACCACCCAACGAGCTGTCGAGCAGTGTGGCTCCTCCTCTGATCGCAGCCAGACTGTTCGCGAAAGCGAGATGGAGCGAGTCATGCGCATGAAAGCCCAGGGGAACATCGAGTTCTTCACTTAATTCCCGGAAGATCCGCTCCACTCGATCGGGGAAAAGACTGCCATTTGAATCGGCAAGATAGAGCCAATCAGCTCCCAGATCCTGAGCTGCCCTCGCACAGAGAAGTATGTTCTCGTCAGAGCGCTGGCTGGCCCTGATGAGATTAACGGAAGCGGTGAGGCCGGCTGCGTGCGCTGCGTCGATGTGCGGCTCGAGTTGTTGAATGTACGAACCGGGCACGACGAAGCGCACGATGGAAATGTCGTGATCGACAAGGAACGCGTAATCAGTAGACAGTACCTCGTTCAGGTGGACCATCACACCCAGTTTGGAGTTGCCACGCACGCGCGACACGGCCTCGAGGTATTCGTGTTGACAGTAAGCTGATGGACCAGAGGAGTACCCCGACCCGTTAGTTGACGAGTGTGACGGGTGGTAATAACCCACCTCGATGTAAGGCATACCGCCTTTTGCAAGTGTCGAAACAATTGCGAGCGCGTTCGGAATAAGAAATTGCCAATCGTTCACATACCCGCCATCACGAAGGGTGACGTCCAGGATTTGAGGAATGGTTTGACTCAACGATACACCTCCAGAGTTCTCACCATCGAACAAGTTGGGTAGCGAGTGAGGAGTCAGGGGAGTGCGTGTAACTTAGTCGCCGTGTGCGGCTTCAGCCCTGGGTTCGGAATACCTGAAGACCGGTTCACTTGGATCGTAGAATTTCTCGTACAAAGCATCGAAGTGGTTGTGCCGGAGAGTGATTGAGGTCTGCAGACTGCGAATCGCGCTCTGCTGTAATTCGTCTGTAGTGCAGTAACGTCGCAATACTTCCACAACGGCCGACGTATGCGTGTCTTCAAGGTCGCTGACGTATTCCTTGTCGACATTGCTCGAGGCGTGGTGAGTAAAAAACTCGTAAGCCTTTGCGGGGAGCTTGTAGACGTCGCGCATCACAGCTTCCATGCTGTTGCCTGTCTTGTTAACGATCGGCGGCTGCCCTTCCATCAAAAGCAGCACAGACGCGGCACCGTCGCTTATCGGGGTGTTGGTGTTGTTGCAGGCATTGAGATTGAATTCCACCAGCGCCTTCGTTTCGGGCAACAGCGGCGTGTTGAGAACTGTCTCCGTCGGTACGCCGAGATACTCGCCGAATGTAAGAAAGGTTTGCACGTGCCGGTCGGAATTCGAATACGCGCCGGTCTCTTCTTCGTAGGCATTCTCCACGAACAAGCGCCGGAGTTTGTGATCTTCGATTCGACTGCCGACACACATCACGTGACGGACCCAAAGATTCTTAATCGGATAGCGGTGGATGACAAAGTTCTGCAAGAGGCGGAGCGTTGCGTCTCCCCTCATGATGAGTTGATAGAGAGGACTGGTAATCTTCCGGCGCTCCCAAATGGTGTCAGTCAGCTTCTTAAGGAAGTCGTCCATTTGCATAAAAATCACCTCTTACGAATTCTGAGTTTTCGTTAACGGCAGGATGCTCGCCGATAGTCGGAATAAGGCACACGCTTCAAGAGAAGCGTCGCTCACCGGTGAATGGCGGAGTTGACTCGATTAATTTTAGTGTAACTGGAGTGGACTATCGGGGCAGAGCTACTGCATATTCCGCCAAATTCTTATTTCCCAAAGAATTTAGCTGCTCTTCTTGATCTTTGGAGAGAAGGTTTCAACGTGCCAGGCGGTCAGTTCTGATTAGCACGCTCCTCTTCTTTCGGTCTTGTATAAATCATGTACCACCGGAGGCCAACCTAAGTCAAAATATTTTTCTCTTGCGAAAGATATTGAGCGGAGCGCTCAGAGAACTAAAAGGCCGATCTCGTGTCGGCCTTTCGGTTTTTATTTTGAAGGTAGATAGCTTGTTTGTTACCCGCTCTTGCGACTCTTGAGTCTCTTCCGCATCTTGATCGCGACTCCTGTCAGTCCTGTGCCGAGCAGGAGCAGGGTCGCGGGTTCGGGAACCGGTGCGTCGCCAATCGGCTGGCTGGGCACAGTATGCTCACCGAACAAACGGAAATTATAAAACGTAATGTTGCGCTGGCCAATAAAGTTTTCGGTGACGCTAAATGACAAGCTGGCAGTAAACTGGTCGAAATGTTGACCGTGTCCAACTATCAGAGACTGGTTTGGCCGAATATGAGTGCCTGCTCCAAAACCATCCGTATCGACGGTAAAACTGAAGTTAAAGGGATTCGCTGCATTCGAAGCTTCTCCATGCGGTCCTGTTCTATGGAACGCCTGCCCGCTGATTGTAAGTACGTCTTTGAAGCTGCGCGCATCCTCAACAATGGTAGCGAAGACCGTCCAGTCAGTCCCCAATCTAAGATCAATGGTAAAACCCACATCGATAGGGCCACCTCTAACTGTCACCGAGAGTAAGTCAGGGGAGTCGCCAGAGATCACTGTGGTTGGGGTCGCTGTACACGTCTGTGGAGCAATGCCCAGGGTTACCAGCAGGGCAATAACAGATAAAACCAGCATTTGGATCCGAGTCTTCATAACTCACTCCTTTGAGTTAAGCGTGACGTTATGTTGACGGAAGTGGGGAAAACTCTCAGGTCGAGTGAGAACTTTCGTCGACGTTGAGTGTGGGCTCTTACGGCGCCAGTGTCGTGAGAACGAACACCTTGAACACTTGAACAAGTGGCTTTTATTCCCATTAACCAGAGATGTCAATCGGGTTTATCCTTATGACTGACTAAGGAACTTGCGCCGCCGTTCAGACGGGATCTACAACGGTGTCATCGTCAACGATGAAAGCCTGGTTCGCGGGGACGTTGCCGAATTGTGTTCCGCTTATTTGGCGAGTGACGCTTGCGAAGTGCCAGTAGGTGATCCAGAGCGCTACCAGTTCGCTGAACCCGAATGCGTTTGGGCCGAGAGTCGCATTGCGGCGGAGGACGCGAACGCAGGCGCGCAAGTGACGGGTTAGTTGACCATGACCAGCCATCACAAACGCGAGCATGATTGCGCGTGCTGTCCAGCCGGTTGAAATTAGCAGCCACTGTCTGAGGCTGCGAGTTGCTGCCCGTCGCGAGGCGCGACGCGAATCGTCTTCGAAAACGCGATCGAAGAATGCGTCGACGTCGAATACGCGCTGCAGCAGTCTGCGAAAGCCGGTCTTGAGCTGTTCCCGCGTCATCTGCTTGGGTATGTAGATCAACTCGGGGTCCGAGAAATCGAGACGGTCTTCAGCGCGCAGACGATCGTAAAGCGGTGTCGTCGGCAACGGTGTCAAAAGGCTGATCGACAGTGTTGCGATTCCGCTTGACTGAATAAACTCAAACTGCTCGTCGAAAATACGCTCGTCATCATTGTCGAAACCAACGATGAACCCACCGCTGACGCCAAGGCCGCTCGCCCGGATTCGTTCGAGCTTTGCCAGCAACGAATCTCCGTGCACGTTTTGATGTTTGCGCGTCTCCGCGAGGGACGCCTCCCGGGGTGATTCTATGCCGATAAAAACAGTGCGAAAGTTTGCCTGCACCATTAAATCAATCA
>DATENQ010000151.1:0-2326 GCA_035275005.1 Pyrinomonadaceae bacterium
GCGAATTATCAGGCGCAGAGGATTGCTTTCATGAAGCGATCAAAGTTGCGCGAAGGCAAAAAGCAAAGTCGTGGGAATTGCGCGCGTCGATGAGTCTTGCTCGACTCTACAAGGAACGAGGCAAAGCGGGACTTGCATTTAGTCTGCTTTCAGAAATCTACAACAGCTTCACTGAGGGCTTCGATACGAAAGATTTGCTGGAGGCGAAGGCGCTGCTCGACGAGTTATCGAAATCCGGCGTTACGGTTTTCTAAAGATCGCGTCGTCGATCGCGATGTTGTTTTCCAATTTCTCTACTTGCACTGTGAAGTTGAACGACTCAAACGCAAAGCGAACTTTATGCGGGACCTTGAGTCCATCGATGTCTTTGTAATCGTCCAAATGAACTTTCACGAAAACTGTGCCGCGGTTCTTTTGCTTGCGCGCCATGTCCCACCGCACAAGCAAACCATTCTCGACGTCGAAGAACAGTTTTTCAGCGGGACCCCTGGCCGGCTTGCCTTCAATGACACGCATTTCGCGACCATCTAAGCGCGCGTTGTACTCCAATTTCATACTGTCGAAGAGACTCTTGATTCTTCCCGCGCTGAAGACTTCCGCGTCTCGCTCCATTTCGGCGATCTCTTCCTCGGCGTATGCGTCACTGAAAGTGCCGGCAGGTGTCTGCACCCAACGCGTCTCGCCATCGAAACCTTTTTTGAGTGTTCCGAAGCGAGGAAACTCGAGCACCGTGAGCGTCTTGTCCGGCTCCTTTCGCCAGCCGGCGATGGTTCCATTCATTCCGGCCACCTGAAAGCTTCCTTCCATTTTGTAGGTCTTAATGGCGTCGATCGCTTCCCTGCCGCCAAGCGCCTCTTCGTAACGTTTCAGTATCTGATCGATGGTGGCCTGCTCATCCGGAGGGCGAGCGGCCGGCTGAGATCTCGAAGAGCCCAGGCGAGCACACGAGAGCTGTGTTGTTATTACGATAATCGTCAGCGGTGTTAGAAGTTTGCGAAAACTCATGGGCTTGATCCGGATGACGAGGTTTGGGATCTGGGAAGCAGCAACCCGACCGTGGGAACCGGTCTGACTCACATAGAATAGCGTGTCGCACGCGCGCACGTCACTATTAAATAGCCATGTGAGCAGCTTTGCACAAAAGTCCTTTTGGTTGCAACGTTGCGGCTTCGCCGTCTGATGTGAGGCGGGGCTTTGCCCCGCCGTCCATTCTAGCTATTAATTGGGCTATGCCCCCGGTCTGGGCTTTGCCCGAACAATTCAGGGCCTCAGGCCGCACCGGGGGCATAGCCCTAAATATTTTTAGTAGGCTACCGGCGGGGCAAAGCCCCGCCTCACATCAGACGGCGAAGCCGCGACCTGCACACAGCGGAAGTCTTTCTTAAGTTTGCGATAAGTTCGAGTTGGACCTTGCATTGTCGTAGGGGAGTGGAGTTATTCTTAGGCCGCTTAAAAGCCATGAAAAGACTCATTCCCCTACTGCTCCTCGTAACGGCCTGCGCGACTTTCGCTGTTCCTCAATCCGGAAGAAGGATCAATACGACGCGTACGACAACGCCCGCGGCGCCGGTGCAGCCGCCAGTGAATCCTGAACCGGAAATCCCGCAGCCAAAACCTGGCGCGTCGGTGTTGACGTATCTGCCCGAGAAGTTGCTTGAACGCAAAATCAGAGCGGTTGAAGGCAGCAGCTTTCGTCTCGGCGACTTTCACGGCAAAGTGCTGGTCATCAATCTTTGGGCTTCGTGGTGTGGTCCATGCCGCCGCGAAATTCCGGAATATGAAAACGTGCGCAAGGAATACGCGGGACGCGAAGTGGAGTTCATAGGATTGACCACCGAAGATCCGGGAGAAGCATCTGAAAAAGTAGATCAGTTCGTTCGTCAAACGCGTTTTGGATTTCGACTTGGCTGGGCCGATCGTGAGATGGCGCAAACTTTAATGAACGGCAGACGCTCGATCCCGCAGACAGTCGTGATCGACACCGGTGGAGGTGTCGTCGATCACTGGGTCGGTTACGCTCCCGGACGTAGCGCCCAGCACTTACGAGAAGCAATCAAAAGCGCGTTGCCTGGACATTGATCGATCTCTAGTAAAAATACCAGTTACGCTCACCCCAACACCTCACTAACTTATCAGCAGTGAAGCTCAACCGCTTGATACCGGTACTTCTTACTGCGGCCCTCGTAAATATTGTTGCCGGACAGGAGATGGAGCCGCGCGCCTATTCTCCCGCGCCTCGCGGCGCGCAATTCGTCTTGCTCGGTTATGGTTATCAGTCGGGCGATGTTCTACTGGATTCGTCACTTCCACTCAAGGACGTAAGCAT
>DATENQ010000152.1:0-21828 GCA_035275005.1 Pyrinomonadaceae bacterium
CTAAACGCAGAGGACGCAGAGATACGCAGAGGACCGCAGAGATGAAAAATGTGATATGGCTCCTTGTTGTTTGTTGCCTGGGGATAGCCTGCACCAAAGCGCCGACGAACAACACACAAAATCCGAGTGAACCGCCGGCGATCAATTCGGTCGACGTCGTGAAAGCGAGTCCGCAGGAAGTAACGGTCGCCGCCGGGGAATCGGGCGATGCGCTAGTACGGCTCAAGATCACCGACGGTTATCATGTAAACGCCAACCCGGCGACCTTCTCTTATCTCATAGCTACAAAACTCGAGCTCACGCCCGCGGACGGCATCGCCGTCGAATTCATCAGCTACCCAGACCCGGTAACAAGGACGTTCTCCTTCTCACCAGAAAAGCCGCTGGCGGTTTACGAGGGTGAAACTACTTTAAAGGCGCGACTCAAGGCCGACAAAGCATCCAAACCCGGCACACACAACCTTTCCGCGAAACTACGCGTCCAGGCATGTGACGACAAAGTTTGTTACGCTCCGGGAGCAATCGATTTAGTGGTGCCGGTGAATATCAAGTGAAGACGTTTTGGATGATTTTGGCGGCCGTGGGCGGTTTGCTGGCTGTGTTCTTTGTGTTCCAGGAAGATTTTGACAAAGCCTTCGTGGCTGCAGCGGGCGGCGCGGTCTGCTGGTTCCTTAACTACCGGCAACAGATACGCGAGAAACTGCCGAAGGAAGAAGACGATCAAGAGCTAGAGGATGAAGCACCAGATGAGGATCTACATTCGTAATATCGCGGCTGCAGTTTTGGCGGTTGCGGTTTTATCCAGTTACGCATTAGTTAAGGCGTCGGACCAGTCAGACGTTCGCGCTACCGTGCAAAGTGTTTTCGAACAGTTGAAGTCGCGCAACTATGATGGTCTTTACGAGTTACTGCCCGGCGCTTCACGCAGCCGGATGTCGCGAGATCGTTTTGTGAACGCACTGCAGCGAGCGCAGGATTTTTATCAGCTCGATCGAATGGACATCGGCACAGTAAAAGTCATGGGCAACCTGGCAGTGGTCGATACAGTGCTGTACGGACGCGTAGTGACACCGATTCAGGCAGACGGGAAAATCGTCGTGCAGCAGTATCTATTGCGTGAAGACGGAAAGTGGCGCGTGGCCACGGGCGATCAGTCACAAGTGAGAAAGTTTCTTGCAGCGAATCCGGGGTTTAGCAAACAGTTCCGGATTCAACAGCCGCGCATTTACATTAAACAGAACGACAAGTGGGTTGAATTCAACCCGGGTAACAGGCGTTAGGTCAGGAGTAGATCGTCGAAGCTCAACTGTGCATCGTCGACGCGTTCGGTGTATTCACCATGACGAATGCGATAGCGTGGAACGTCGAGCGCTTCACGGACGGCGTCGAGATGAAAACGGATGATGCGCGGTGTGAGCCTGACTGATGGAATGCGACGCTTTGCCGCGAGCCGTCGCACAGTGGATTCGCTGACTTGCAGGAACGCGGCAAGCTGTTTGGCGGTTAGAAACTCTTCACGCTCTTCCATACTCAACAAGCATTTTCACGCAAAGCCTGCAAAGAAGACGCTAAGTAAAACTTTGCTGACTTTGCGGCTTTGCGTGAGACATTTTCCTATTGCTTCGGGGGCAGATTTAACGCCACGCGATAAACCGCGGCGCCATCGATCTCCACGTCCTTGGTGATTGATTCCGCGCCCTCCGTCTTTACACTCACGCGATACTTCCCCGGCTCCGGAGACAGCCGAAATTTAAACGACCCAGTCTCAGTCGTGATACGCCCGTCGATCTTCTTCGTCGTTCCGTCTTCCTGTATCTTCGCCAACTCGACTTTTGCGTTCGGCACGCTTTTTCCCGCTGCATTGAACACGCTGCCACTCAGGAACGCGATCGAACCCTCGTCGATCGTGAGTATCAAACGATCTCCCAGCGAGCGCGTCTTCCCTGCTTTGACCTCGACATCCTCTATCGAACCGATACTCAGCCCGGGCTTCCGAAACGTCAGGCCATAAACTCCCGGCGTCAGACGCGAAACGGTAAATTCTCCGTTTTTATTGGTCGTCGAGCGTGTGACTTCTGTATCACCACGCCGAACGACAACTGTCACGTCGCCCGGCGTGCCCGTTTCAACCCGCACTTTGCCTTTGATCGCTCCCAGCGACTTATCCTGGCCAACCGCAATGCCGGTGATGACAAGCGTTATTGCGAGCACAAATAGAGTTTTCTTGAATCTCATAGTCAATCCTTCACGTATAGTCGGAGATTACCGGATTAAGACGCTCAGGATCATATCACCGTTTGCTTCGGCAGGTCGCGCCCGTATAATCCTGTCGGCGTCCCCAGGAAAGAGTATTAATGCCAAAACGACCCGCGGCTCTTATAGCGCATCTATCCCTTCCTCTCCTGCTGCTGATCGCACTTGCCGCGCCCAGTGTGCCGCAAAGCCAGGACCCTGCGACTCAAACTCAGCGACCACGCAAAGTGTTTCCCAAAGAGCAGGAACCGGAAGACGTGTTGCGCTTCGATACCGATCTGGTTTCAGTCGATGTGACGGCAATGGACGCCAGCGGCAGTCCGGTTCGAAATCTGCGCCAGGAAGACTTCAAAGTCTTTTCCGACGACGTCGAACAATCGATCTCGTTCTTTCAAATCGAGAAGAGACAAGGTGAAGCACGACCGCTCGCGATCGTGTTCGCTTTGGACGTTTCCGGCAGCATGACCGCGGAAGAGATCATGCGACTGCGCGGCGCGTTACAGTCCTTTTCAAGTCACCTCTCAAGCCACCCGGCTGTTTATGCGGTCATGACTTTCGGCATGCGCGTGAAGACGGTCCAAAAGTTTACTTCAGATCCCGAGAAGCTCGACGATTCACTCGATCGTATCGCCAGGGATGCGCCCAACGGTTTGTCGACTCACACGTACGATGCTGTTGACGACGCGATCCGGATGCTGGTGCGAAGCGCGCCGCGCACGCGCGAGAAACGTTTGATGAAACGAGCGGTGCTGGTTGTGACGGATGGTTTTCCGGTTGGTGACACAGTGTCGGCAAAGACTGTAATCGAACGAGCGAACGCCGCTGATGTTAGCGTCTTTGTCGTCACGCTGCCGTCATACTCTCGCGTGATCGCATCGTCAGTGCAAACACCACTACCGACACCTCTCGACGTTAGTGGTTTAGCGGAATTAACAGGCGGCAGAAATGTCTATGCCAATGAAAAAGATTATGCGCCGTTGTTTCGCGCATTGGCTGAAGAGGTAAGCTCCGCGTACGTGCTCGCCTTTTATCCACCCGATGAAAAGAGACGCGATGGGAAATTACACACCATCAGGGTTGAGGGGCCACGCGGATTAACTTTAAGACAAAGCCGCTCTGAGTATCGAGCAGCGGATAAGTGAAGCGATTTCAGTATTCGTCTTCGTCCTCGTCTTCGTCGTAACTCTCCTCTTCCACGATGTCCAACTCGACGGGATCGAGTCCCACGACTTCCAGAGCAGTTCCACACTCTTCACAAGAGACTATTTCGCCCTTGTCCGTGTCCAGATCGACGTGGACATCGGCATCACATTCAGGGCAGGTTCCGGTCGGCACAGTTTCTTCCTCCCACAATAGGTGAAGGCAGGGTTACACCCGCATCAGGAGAGCACCCTCTACCTTGTAAGCAACCGAATCAATCTACCCGCGAGCGCGGGAATTTGCAACACTCTTTTTCCCAGATTGTTTCCCGCAAAGACGTAACGACAGATCGAACCCGGATAAAAAATCTGATCCGCATTTTCCGTGTCAATTCGTGGCTAAAAACTGTGGTTTCCCACATCTGCTTAGACCGTACCGAACCGAACTGAACGCAGGGCTAACCTGTCCTCCGGCTGTTAGCAATCTCGTATTCAGAAACACGCGCGCGACAAATAATGCGCGCATGTTTCGGCTCACCACCAAATCAACGCGCGCGTTGCCCCTCTTGTTAGTACCAGTGGTCCTGGTCCTCATTTACTTTTCGTTAACACGCTCCAGCGGTACACCCGTCCCAACACCCTCCGCCGAAGCTGCTGCTGTAAAACGATCTGAACCCGATCCAAATACCGACCTGGACCAGGACGGACTGCCGGACATCGTCGAGTTCAGAACGTTCAATGACCGCGAAAATTTTCGCCGCTGGTTCACGTGGGTGGCGGAGATGCAGTTCTACAACCTGAGCGATCAGTGGAATGTCGATCAACGCGATTGCGCCGGACTGGTCCGTTTCGCGTTTCGCGAAGCACTCCGGCCACACGATCGTCAGTGGTTTCAGCGCATGGGTGAAAACTACGAACCCGTTGCGCCTGATCTACCCGCGAACATCGCCACTCCGCCAGGCGGAAAACTCTTTCGCACAGCGTCCGGAACGTACACCGCGAAGGACGTCGCTGAAGGAAAGTTTTCTGAGTTCGCCGACGCTCAAACACTGAAGATGTTCAACGTGGATTTTGTGAGTCGCGATCGAAAGCAGGCCAAGCCCGGCGATCTGATCTTTTTCCATCAGCTGTGGGTCCAGAAGTATCCATTCCACGTCATGATTTTTCTTGGCGAACCGCGGATTGCGAGCGAAGGCAAGAACGATTGGGTGGTCTATCACACCGGAGCTTCGCCTAACGATGTGGGCACAGTGAAGAAGGTGCGGCTGGCTGTCCTGGACCAGCATCCGGACAAACGCTGGCGTCCCGTTTCAACAAATCCAAATTTTCTTGGTTTTTATCGTCTAAAGATCCTCGATCAACAATTCAATTTTGTAGGGGTGGCCCTCCGTGGCCACCCATTTTTGACATTGCCTAACGTGGAGTGGCCACGGAGGCCACGTACGTATGCGTAAACACAATTACTCACCGGTTCTTATTTATGCGTTGATCATCGCGGTAGCTTTCGCCGTTGCTCACTCGCGCGTGCAAAGCGCAGCTAAACAAGCAGCGGCGGTGGCTCAAACCGGCGAGACAACCAGCGAGATTAAGCCGTTCTTCTCTATCTCAACCAACCGCACCTACAGCACCGCGGAGAATCCACGTCTCTGGGTAGACCATCGCGGTCTCGAGAGTCTCGACTTCCGCGTCTATCGCATAAACGATCCGCGGCAGTTCTTTGCTCAGCTCAACAACCCACATCAAATGGGTGAAAACGAACAAGAGCAAATGGCCAGCAACCTTTCGGACCGTCCGTCGCTGCTGGAGCGCATACGCGCCGTAAAGCTCTGGGCTTACGTCGGTATCAGAAGCTATTTCCGCGGGCAGGTAAAAAACGATACGCGCAGGTCTCTCAACGAAAAGGTCCGCGCGAGCGACTCTGACAGACGCGTCCCTCTGAACATAGCCGACTACGCGCGCGTGCCGCTGCTCAATGCAAACCAGTTGGTTAAGAGCTGGCGCGAGCCGTTACCTCTGATCGAAAACTATTTTGACCGGCGCATGGTCCCGCTGGGCAAACGCGAAAGTGGTGTGTACCTGGTGGAAGCAGCGGGCGCCGATCTGCGCGCCTACACGGTTATGGTCGTGACAGACCTGACGATGGTCGAGAAGCTATCGCCGCGTGGAGACCTGATCGTGTATGCGGCCGATCGAAAGAGCGGCGCACCGCGCGCCGATGCGCGCGTCGAGATCGTAAAGGCGCGTAACATCATCGCCAGCGGCAGGACAAACAGTGAGGGAATCTTCAGCACGAAAATTCCGCTGCCGGAGGCAGAAGTAGATGGACTCGGAATCCCTGACAACGGTTTCATGGTGCTCGCTTCAGAGCACGAGAACTTCGCGATTTCCGATCTCGACTGGTTCTACTTCACCGACCAGGAAGAAAACGTGCAGGGTTACATCTATACCGATCGTCCGGTTTATCGTCCCAACCACAAAGTCTTCTTCAAGGGAATTCTTCGCGCCTTCGACGAGCGTGGCCAGTACCGCCCGGTTAAAGGCGACACTGTTGCCGTCACAGTAAAAGATCCAAATGAAGGGCGAGTCTATGAGCAGGAGCTTCGGCTCTCGAAGTACGGAACCTTCAACGGCGAACTAACACTCACCGAAGAGGCGCCTCTCGGCAGCTATACCATCGAGGCTGAAACTGACGAGGGCAGCTCGAATGGCAGCTTCGATGTCGCCGAGTACAAGAAGCCCGAATACAAAGTCAACATCACTACTCCGAAACGTTTTGTTCCGGCCGGCGACACGACAAAGTTTGACGTCAGTGCGCGTTACTTCTTTGGTGCTCCGGTCAGCGGCGCCGAAGTTAAATACTACGTCTATCGCTCCCGCTATTACCCTTACACCGTCGACGAGGAAGTTGAAGATGATTCTGACCAGGAAGCAGAGTACTCACAGTATTACGACTACAACGACATGGTGCTTGAAGGCGACGGAAAGCTCGACGCGTCCGGTCATCTCTCAATCGACTTCGAAATTCCATTCGCTGATGAGAAAGACTATTGGGATTTTCAGTATCGTCTGGAAGCACAGGTAACTGACTCTTCACGCCGCAGTATCAACGGCAGTGCAGACTTCGTCGCAACGCGCGGCAACGTGATCGCGCACGCAACACCCGCGCGCTACGTTTACAAGAATGGTGAAACAGCAAAGGTGCTGGTCTCAACCACGAATTATTTAGGCCAACCCGTACCGGCAAAGTTGTGGCTCAAGTTCATGTCGCGCACGTGGGTGAAAGTTGAGAAGAAGGAGAATGAATACGATCCGGATTACGAGATCAAGGAAAACGAGTTGAGCTCGGCTGAGATTACTACCGATCGGGATGGACAGGGTAGTTACGACTTTCCCATCGACAGCTCGAACAGCATCGCGATTAGGACCGTCATCAAGGAACACGACGAACAGTATACGTCGCTCGGCGGCTTCATCTGGGTTGCTCGTTCCGATGAGCGGTGGACCGATTCCGATTACTACAACGAAAATTCCGGCTCGATCAAATTAGTTCCTGACAAGAAGTCGTACCGCCCTGGCGAGACGGCGCGCGTGTTGGCGTTGCTTCCGAAAGAGGACGCAAAACTGCTCGTCACCACCGAACGCAGCAATGTCTTGTCTACACGCGTGGTCCAGGCTACCGGACGGGCGCAGATTTTGGAGGTGCCGATCGAGGCTTACTACGCGCCGAATGTATTTCTGAACGTGACTTTTGTTCGCGACGGCGACATGTACACAAGCGATCAACGACTGGTCGTTCCGGCCCGTGACAAGATGCTGAATCTTGAAATCATCTCGAATAAAAAAGAGTACAAGCCACGTGAAACTGCTTCTTACACAATTCTCGCACGCGACGCTGATGGCGCGCCTGTGCCCGATGCCGAAGTAAGTCTCGGGGTGATTGATGAAGCGATCTACGACGTGTCGCCCGATTTCTCCGGCAGCATTCGCGGGCAGTTTTACGGAATGCTTTACAACGAAGTCGACACTCATCTTTCAATCTCGTACTGGTTCACCGGATTTGCAGGTCAAAAGCCTGTCGACCTCGCCAGTACCAAACCCTCTTACCAGCTGGCCGACTTCAAGAATGAAAGCGACATGGTCCAGCCGGTGCTGCGCAAGAATTTCAAAGACACGGCTTACTGGACGCCGAGCGCAATCACGGACAAGAGTGGCCGCGCCACTGTACGAGTTCCCTTGCCCGACAACCTGACGACGTGGCGCGCCACCGCGCGCGGCGTTACGGCCGATACAAAGGTCGGCATGGTCAAACAGAAAGTGATTTCACGTAAAGACGTGATCATGCGTTTGGAAACGCCGCGGTTCATGACGCAGGGTGACACGGTCACGCTCTCCGGCATCGTTCACAACTATCTCAAGGAGGCCAAGACAACACAGATCTCGATCTCAGTTTCCGGCGCTAATTTGATTGGTCCGGCACAGCAGACAGTAACGATTGAGAAGCAGGGCGAACATCGAGTCGACTGGCAGATCTCGGCGCCGCAGACAGGCGAAGTACGACTGCTGGCCAAAGCTTTGACCAACACGGAATCTGACGCGGTTGAGTTGGCACTTGACGTGGTGCCGCGCGGCTTGCATGAAACGAAAGCTGAGAGCTGGACCACTACGGAAGAGAACGCGCAGCAGGAGTTTTCACTCAACCTGCCGGCGAACACCGATCTTAATTCGCGCAAGTTGCGCATCGAAGTGTCGCCTTCACTCGCAGGAACGCTCTTCGGCGCGCTCGACTATCTCACGACCTTCCCTTACGGCTGCACGGAACAGACGATGTCGAGCTTTCTGCCCAACATCATCGTTTCGCAGACGTTGAAGGAGTTCAAAACTACTTCGATTCGCGATCCTGAGGCGCTGAAGAAAAAAGTCGAGAAAGGCCGCAATCGTCTCTACGCGTTCCAGCATGGAGATGGTGGCTGGGGTTGGTGGGCAGGCGACGCAAGCGATCCGTTCATGACCGCGTATGTGATTGATGGATTAACGCTGGCGAAACAGGCGGGCTACGAGATCGACGACTCACGAATAGCGCGTGGTCGTGAAAAGGTCAACGCTATGCTCGATGCGGGCAAGTCCGACGCGAGGACGTCCATAGACGAAGATTCACAGTCGTACATGGTCTATGCGTTGACTCAGAGTGGCGGGGCCGAGTCGCGGCACATCGAAAAGCTCTTCAACAATCGCAATCACCTTCAGCCTTACGGGCGTGCCTTGCTCGCTCTGACACTGTCCTTAATAAAGGACCAGCGCGCCGGGCAAGTTGCGGCGGAGATCGAGCGCACTGCCATTATCGATCAGACAACGGCGCACTGGGGATCGAAACGTATACCGATGCTCGACTTCACCGAATACGATCAAACTGAGGGGACGGCAATGTCTCTCAAAGCGCTGTCGCGTATCAAGCCTGATAGTCCGGTGCTACCGCTCGCTGCTCGCTGGCTCGTCTCTTCGGATCGCAGCGAAGGCTACTACTGGGATTCAACTAAAGACACAGCCTTTGCGATCTTCGGACTGATCGACTACGTCAAGGTAAGCAACGATCTGAGTCCTTCTTACGATCTGGAAGTTTATCTCAATGGTGAGACTGTCCTGGCCGAGCGCGTCAGTGACACGAGTGCCGCCCAAAGTTTTACCGTGAATCGGAAAGGTGCCGCCGTTGACGACAGCAACCACATTAGAGTCGTAAAACGCGGCAAAGGCGCGGTCTATTTATCTGCTTCTATCGACTACTACACCGACGACGAAAACGTGACCGCGCACGGCTCCGAGGATCTGAACGTGACGCGGGAGTACCTGCGACTGAAAGTGGAATCCGAGAACTACCAATTGAAATGGTCCACGTCGCCGCTGACCGGTGAGATCAGGTCAGGCGATCTGATTGTGGTGAAACTGCATGTAACAGGGAAGAAAGGGCGTCACCTGATGCTGGAAGATCCGATTCCATCCGGCGCGGAGCAAGTGGAGAGTATCGGCAACATGTACCTGAACTCTTCGTCCGCGAATTGGACCGACTGGTACAGCGCACGCGAGTTTCGCGATCGCCGCACCGTCTTCTTCCTCGATTACTTTGAAGGCGACTCGACGCTCCAGTACACGATGCGAGTCCAAATACCAGGTGAGTTTGTCGTTGCGCCGGCGCGTGTGGAGTTGATGTATCGACCGTCGACTTATGCAAACACGGCGACTCAGCGATTTTCTTTTATGGAAAGGAAGTAGGCCGCAGATTTCGCAGGTAACGCAGATCTGCGTTTCATCCGCGAAAATCCGCGGCTAAAAAATAAAATATGTATTCCCAGTCGCTTAAGGCAATTCTTTCAGCTGCTCGCTTACTCTTGAGAAACCGTCGCGTGCTGCTGTTGACGATCGCTGCTTATGCCGGACTGCTGCTCGCGATCTATTTGTTTGTCAGCACACGTGAGGCCACGATCTCCCAGTTGATCCTGACGCTTGTGGCAGTCGTCAGCGCTCCCGCGCTCTTCTTCGTGGTACAGGCCGTTAGCGTTAGCTATCCCCACGGCTCAATCTCACGCGGATTGATTAAGAAAAGTCTAAGACTGGTCGCCGTCAGCCTTCCCGTGCTAGCTCTGACACTCCTCACGATTTACGGCCTGAACAAAATTCATTCTCACCCCACAATCGTGACCGCCGTGCGTTATTTGTTACTCGCGGTCGTGATTCCGCTGCTGGCGATTCAACTCTGGATCGCCGGCAGCAACTCCGGACTGCGCAGTTCTGTAAAGAACCTGCGAAAAGTGTTGAGCAGCACGTTCGCGCCGCGCTCGGTGTTTGTTTACGCGTGTGGCTTTCTGATCTTCGCCGTCGTTCCCTACTACTTGCTGCAAGGAAAAACATCGATCCAACGACCGTGGCTGGAGCTCTCGCTCCTGTTTCTGCGGATCGGTGTCAGTGCGATTCTCATCCTGATTGGTTGGGTAACGACTGTCGGGGCAATCTCGATCCTGACCCGATCGAGTTACGTCACGGCACAAACAAAGTGACATGGGAAAATTTCTCAGTGCGGTTTTTCTACTTGCCGTCACGACGAGTTTTGCCTTAGGCCAGAAGAGCACTCACTTTCGTTTGGTCTATCCACAAACGTTCGAGCACCGCGACGCCGAATACATTCTCAACCTGCTTGAAACAAATCGAACAGAGCTCTTGCAGCGCGTCGCGTCAGCGGGCATCAAGGCGCAATTTCCAAATCTCGAAGTAGTCTTTAACGACACAACCGGCGACTTTGTCGGCCGCACGGGCATGCCGCCGTGGGCCGCCGCGGTAACGAAAAGGAACAAGATCGAACTCCAACCGCTAAAGCTGCTCAAACAGCGCCGAATTCTCGAAACAACGCTGCGCCACGAGCTCGTACATGTACTGATCGACGCGATCGGCGGTGGCCAAACGCCGCGCTGGCTAACAGAGGGAATGGCCATCTTTTTAGCCGGTGAAGGACGACTACTCGAAAGCAATCGACAAACGAGTGCCATGTCAGCCGCAATGGTCGAACAAGCGCTGAGCGCTCCGAAATCGGCCGGCGAAATGAAGTCGGCCTACGCCGCCGCTTATAACCTCGTGAAACAACTGATCCGCAGTGAAGGTGAAAAGAAAGTTTGGAAAAGAGTTGCAGATAAAAGTTATATTAGCCACGGATTACACGGATATTCACGGATTAATTATCTGTGTTAATCCGTGTAATCTGTGGCTACAACATCAACCTAAGGCGAGACTCCCATGAAAGCAATTTTCCTGCTGCTCCTGACCCTCCTCCCCATTACAACCCTGGCTCAGCAGAAACGCCAAACACCCGCGAAGCCGCAACCAAAAGCGACTCCCGCAGCGACGCCGGCCCCGACTTTCGAGACCTTGCTGCCCGCTGACAGTTATAAGATCTATGTCGAAGTGCGAGGTGCAGGTCAGCTGGTTCGCTCCAACGCGGTGAACGAGCTGCTCGAACCGGTGCTTAAACTTGCCGGACCACCAAAAGAGTTCAAGTCAGTTGTGAAATGGCTGAACGCGCACGCGGACGAGGTAATGACTTCTCGCCTGCTCGTGGCCACGTGGCCCTCGAACCCGAATCTTCCTCAAGCGATCATCGCCATTGAATTTGCTTCAGCCGAGGAAGCAGCCAAGTTTGTCACACCGCTCAACGAGTTTTTGCCCACTGTGCTGCCACCTTCGGAACCGGAAGCCTCGCCATCGCCGGACAAACAAAAACCAGCAGCGCCCCCGGTGCCCGGCTTTCACTTGCAGCGACTTGGCTCACTGGTCGTGATAACTCCAAAGCAATGGACCATGAAGCAACTGAAGCCTGCCGGCAGCAAGCTCCTCTCGGAAGATGCCAACTTCCAAACAGCGCACAATCGCTTCAGCTCCGAGCCCGTGTTCGCTTACATCGATTTCAAGTCAATCGAAAGAGAAGAAGAAGAGAGTCGTAAACGCAGCGAGGCGTCGCGGCGAGAAGAAGAAGAGCGAATGAAGCGTGAGATGGCCGCGGCGGAGGAACAGAGGAAGCAAGCCGCCGAGCCTGACAAATCTGAAGCGGAGGAGAAATTTACCTTAACCGAAACGGTACCGGGTGCGGTCCTCAGTGCAAACGTCGCTGAGCCGGGAAAAGAACCACCACCGCCGGATCCGATGTCTAATGCTGTACAAAGTCTGGGAATGGCGTTCTTTATCGGCGAGACAGACTGGCCTGACGGTATCGCCCTCGCTCTTTCCTTTGAAGGGGATTCAATCGATTTGCGAGGTTTGCTGCTCAACGCTGCCGGTGAAAAGAGTGATGCCGTGCCGTTCTGGCCCAAGTTGATTCCGGGAGCAGCAATCGCTCCTGAGTCGCCAGGTATTTTCCCGGCTGACACGGAAATATTTGTGACGATGTCGCTCGATCTGCCGCAAGTCTATGCGGCGCTCTCCAAAGCTGAGCCAAGGCAGTTTCTTAGTTTTAGTGCTAATGACCCGACGATCAACAAAGCGGAGTATGAGCCGCCTTTTGCAGTCATTGAAAAGCGGCTGAAGCTCAACATCAAAGATGAGTTGTTGCCGTTGCTCGGTTCGGAAGTCGCGATTAGCCTGCCTATGCAGGGGATGGGCATCGTGGGAATGGCCGGCATTATGACAACTGTTCCGGAATCAAAAGAAAACTCCGGGAAAGCACCTGTAGTGGCTATTCAGGTACGAGACAAGGAACGCATGCGTGCGTTGCTGCCGAAGCTAATCGAATCGTTTGGCTTCAAAGGCGCCAGCGCGCTTGCAAGTACTGAACGCCGCGAAGACACGGAGCTGGTATCGTATGCGAAGGTCTTTGCATACGCGTTTGTCGGCGACTTTCTTGTGCTTTCAGGAGATGCAGCGTCGACGCGCAGAGTCGTCGATGCTTACCTAAAACACGAAACGCTGGCAGCCGACCCCAACTTCAAAAACTACACGCGCTGGCAGCCAAGACAGTTGCATGGCCAAATCTATGTTTCTCCGGAGTTGATGGAGAGTTTGAAGACCTGGAGCGCTCAGTCAAGCACCGCGATGAGCGAGAAGGCCCGGGCCTTTTTGGCGCCCGCCAGCATGTTGTCCCAACCAGTTACCTATTCACTGTCAAACGAGGGGAATGGACCATTACACGAGTTACACTTGCCGAGGAACCTGGTGTTGATGGCGGTCACCGGAATCTCAGGAGAGGTCAATCCGTCGCCAGAGCTCCAAAAGGAGCGGATGACGATTGGTGCGATGTACATGATTGCCAGTGCTGAAGAGACGTATAAGCAAGGGACTGGTCGTGGTAGTTACGGGACACTGGAGCAGTTGATGGCGGAGAAGCTGGTTCAGAAGGACACGGTGGAGAAGTCGGGATACCGGTTTGAGGTGACTGTGTCCGGGGATAAGTTTGAAGTGACGGCGGCGCCGGTTGAGTATGGGAAGACCGGCAAGATGTCGTACTTCATCGACAACACCTACGTGATCCGCGGGGCCGACCGCAGCGGCGCCTCCGCCACCTCCTCTGATCCACGGATACAATAAGCCACGGCTTACACAGATTAAAATCCGGATTTTATCCGCGTTATCTGTGGCTAATTAAGTTCTCGATTTCGACTGGCTCGACGCGGTCGGGTAGCTCGAATTTAAAGACCCGCGAGTAGAAGTAAAGCTCGCCGTCGAGTGCCTGCTTGATGTTCTTCGCCTGCCGGAAGCCGTGCTGCTCGCCGGCAAACGCAACGTAACACACCGGAATTCCCTTCGCTCTGATCGCATCAACCATCGTCTCCGCCTGGTCGGGCGGGACAACCTTGTCTTCAAGCCCCTGAAAGAAGATCACCGGACACGACAGTCGCTCGGGAAAGTTGATCGGCGAACGCTCGTAATAAATATCCTTGCGTTCCGGATACGGACCAAGTAGCCCAGTCAAATACTGCGACTCGTACTTGTGAGTGTCACGCGCCATCGATTCAAGATTACTGATCCCGAAATGACTGGCGCCCGCCTTGAACGTATTGCGAAACGTCAGCGCACCGAGCGTCGTGTAGCCACCGGCGCTGCCACCCGTGATGATCAACCGCTCACCATCCACTTCACCTCGCTCGGCAAGATAGCGCGCGCCATTGACGCAATCGTCTACATCAACAATGCCCCACTTCTTATTAAGACGTTCACGATACTGCCGCCCATAACCGGAACTGCCTCCATAGTTGACGTCGAGTACCGCGAATCCCCTGCTGGTCCAGTACTGGACGGACAAACTCAGCGCCGTCGAAGCTGCGGCCGTCGGTCCGCCATGACTCTTCACGATCAGCGGCGGTTTCTCATTGTCCGGCCCACGATAATCGGGGTTCTGCGGCGGATAGAAGAACCCGTGCGCCGTCAGCCCGCCTTCAGTCGGAAACTCGATCGCACGCGGAACCGAGAAATACTGCGGATACGTCTCGAGATCATTCGAGCGACGTAGAATTTCAAACTGCCTCGTCCCAAGATCAAATTTCACGATCGACACGACGTCAGTGGGCGAGCCGCCGCGAAACACTGCCTGGCCATCCGCCGCTCTTAAAAACTGTATGTCCGTATAAGGACAATCAACCGTCGTCACCTTTCCAGTACTCACATTCACCGTCGACAAAGTCGAGACGCCCTGGTCCACGTGACTGCAAACGATCGTCTCAGCTGAAGCAAAAGCATAAGCCGACATTCCCATCAGCCACTGCGGCATACCCAACTCAGCCTTCGACTGGTAGACGTTCTCAATCCCTCCATCCGGAGTAATCCGCTCCAGATTCCACCAGCCGCTCCTATCCGAAGCAAAATAGAGCACGCCGTCAAGCGACCATTCCGGTTGAAAGATCGACTCCGCCGAGCTCCCCGCGACCCAACGCGATGAAGCCAGCATGCCATCCTCGCCAAACTCGCCTACCCACAATTCGCAGCCATCCCACGGCATATTCGGGTGGTTCCAGGTAAGCCAGGCCAGTTGGGTTCCGTCCGGACTGACCCGCGGTGACGAGTAAAAATCATTTCCCTCAACCAGTACCGAGCCGTAGTCATCGCCGGGCTGCAGGTTAACGGCGACTATTGAGTTAACAGCTTCTGAACCTTCCTGAGTATGGACCTCTCGCACGCAGATGAGCCGGCCTCTCGCATGGTCCATGCGTGCGTCTGCGTACCGAATGTCGCCCACACCCGTCAATGCTTCGGGCGCCGCTGAACCCTCCTGCCGGTAAAGACGCTGATCGGAGAAGTTTGAAAAGTAAGCAACGCCGTCGTTGACGAGATAATCTCCGCCACCGTATTCATGGACCTTGGTCCGTGCATTGAAAGGAGGTTGGTTAATATCTATACAAACTCCGGCAGGCGATCTCTTAACGATGACGTTACGACCGCCCTCCTTGGGCCGTAGCTCGATCCAGTAAATATTTTCGCCATCGAATGAAGGCTGACTAAGGCCCACCGAGCCTTCCACAATCAGGTCTGAGGTGATTGGTGATTTCCAGGAGCCATATGGCGCAATCTTCGGTGAATTTGACAACGTCCATCCTCGCTTATGATTCCGAATTTCAGTAGTTGTTCGTTTTTTGTGCGCGTCGAAAAACTTTTGTCACAACCTCGCAAAGGCATTACAAGACTTATGCAACCTACACCAGGTCATGCGCAGTTACTATCAGCCCGTCGTTAATTCTCCATGGGAGAACTGAGATAAAGGCAAGGGCGCTGGTCTTGGGGGAGGTCAGCGCCCTCTCTTTTTGTCTGCTCGCCATCTTACCAGAACCTCCAACCACAAACGCAATAAGACAATAAGTTTTGACCTTTACTTAGTTTTGTCTGACTTTGTGACTTTTTGTTCCTCGTGTTTAGGCTATTGACTGGCATTAAAAACAGGTTGACAATTCGCGGGGTTAAAAATCGAGAGAGGTGGCCCGCCAATGTTTATCCGTAAAAATACGGTGATCGTCTTTTGTCTGATAACCGCATTCGTCATCGCCGGTCTTCCCGTTTCAACTTCGCACGCTGACACTTTCAGACCCGTCGTTCGCGGTAAACGCGGCGTCGTAGCCGGCGGCCAGCCACTCTCAGTCGAAGCTGGATTGCGAATTCTACAGCGCGGCGGCAATGCCGTCGACGCCGGTGTTGCGACGATTCTCGCCGCCTCCGTAATCGAGTTTTCCCACTTCTCGTTTGGCGGCGAAGTACCGATTCTGATCAGGTTGAAGGGTCAGAAGGTGGTGGTTATCGAAGGCATGGGCCAGGCGCCGATGAAAGCCACGCGCGAATTCTTCGTCAACCGGACAGATGGCGGTGCACCGTCGTTAACAACGGCAGGACAAACTATGCCCGGCGTCAGAAAAGGCGGATTGATACCATCGACTGGTCCGCTATCAGCCACCGTACCCGCGGTTCTCGACGCATGTATAACCGCGCTCGATCAATTCGGGACAAAAACGCTGGCCGAAGTGATGGAACCCGCGATTCAGCTCGCCGACGGTTTTCCGATCGACGAGTTGAGAGTGCAGTACATCAGGACCAGGTCGCCGATCTTTTCGCAATGGGCTGACGCGAAACGCGTCTTCATGCCCGGCGGGGAGGTGCCGAAAGTCGGAGATATCTTCGTGCAGGCTGATCTGGCGCGGACGTTGCGCGAGATCGTGCGTGCGGAGCGCCTTGCTTCAAAGGGCCCGCGCAACAATCGTCATGTCGGGTTAATGGCGGCTCGTGACTATTTTTATCGTGGCCCAATCGCTCGCCGCATCGGCGATTACATGCAAGCCAATGGCGGTTTGATTGCCGCGGGCGACTTTGCGCGCTTTGCCGCCAAGGTGGGCCAGCCGGTGCAGACTGACTATCGCGGTTACCAGGTTTACAAAGCCGGATTCTGGACCCAGGGTCCGGCCCTCGTCGAAACCCTGAACATGCTCGAAGGTTTCGACTTGAAGAAGATGGGCCACAACTCGCCCGCCTACATTCACACGCTCGCCGAAGCACTCAAGCTTGCCCTCGCGGATCGCGATCGCTATTACGGCGATCCGGATTTCGTGAAGATTCCGATGACTGAGCTACTGTCGAAAAATTACGCCGCACTGCGACGGCCGCTGATTGACGAGAGTCACGCGTCTTTGGCGCAACAGCCCGGCGATCCTTTAAACATGAAAGCGGTGCTGGCCAGCGCCGTGCAGACCATCGGTCGGGCTTCGACACTGCCCGAAATCGAGCGCGCAAACGACACGACCTGTGTCAACGTCGTCGACAAAGACGGCAACCTGTTCAGTGCCACTCCGAGCGGTGCGTGGCTTCCGGCTGTCGTCGCGGGCGATACCGGTGTGTTGATGGGCCAGAGGTTGCAGTCCTCGTTAACCGATCCAAACAGTCCGAACGTCGTTGCGCCGGGCAAGCGTCCGCGCATCACGCTTACGCCAACACTCGTGCTTAAAGGCGGCGAGCCGTTTATGGTGTTGAGCACGCCCGGTGGTGACAATCAGGATCAGGCGTTGCTGCAAGTGTTGTTGAACGTGATCGAGTTTGGCATGAATCCGCAGGAAGCGGTCGAGGCTCCGCGCTTCGATACGCAGCATTACGTCAGCTCCTTTGACGATCATGAGTTTCTACCAGGCTCACTCAACGTTGAATCGCGAGTGGGTCTGAAAACGATCCAGGAGTTGACGCAGAAAGGGCACAAGGTCAAGGTCCAGGGAGAATGGGGCACGCTCTCAGCGCCCACGGTAATCGTTTACAATCCGAGCAATGGCGTAGCGGCAGCAGGCGCCGATCCGAGGCGCAGTCGTTACGCCGTCGCATGGTAAAACAATCCTCAGATTACACGGATTTTTTTGTAATCTGTGTAATCTGCGGATACAACTCAACGAAGGAGTCCCCCCCCAATGAAAATCGCAAAGCGAACCTCGCTGGCTTTAATCATAATGCTTCTCGTTTTCTCAACTCAAAGCTCAGCATCTGCTCCGGTGCTTCCGAACCCGGTGCTCTATTTTCTCGGCCAGGATTTTTATGAAACCGGTGGCAAGCAGTTCATTCGTTACAGCTATGACGTGGCGAATAAAGATGAGTATCCGGATGATCTCTTTGCCGCAGCTCCGGATCTTCCACCGTGCGGTGCCAACACTAAAGCAGCACGTACATGGGTCGACATCTATGATCAGAACGGAAAGCGATTGCAGGGATTCTGCGCCCTGGGAAAACCATCCGACCTTGGGAAGATCTGGTTTGCTCTGGAAGTGGACAAGGTGCCGCCGAGCTATGTCTACATCGAAATGAACGATCGCAAGACCCCGATCAAGTACAAATCGAATCTGGCTGACACAACGCTTTAATCATTCAACTCAGAGGGGACAATCATGGGACTGGAAGAAGGTAAACGCTTCGTAGACTTCAATCTTAAGAATCAGGACGGCGAAACGGTCAAGCTCGACGACTTCAAAGGCAAGTGGCTCGTCGTTTACGTCTATCCGAAAGACGACACGCCTGGTTGCACGATTCAGGGAAAGTCGTTCACTGCCACAAAACAGGAGTTTGACGACGCAAACATTGCTGTCGTCGGTGTAAGCGAAGACGACGTCGATTCGCACAAGAATTTTTGCAATAAGTTTAGTTTCAATATCGATCTGCTTGCTGATCCGCAGCATGAGTTTTTGCAGGCTGCCGGGGTGGGCCAGAGTGAGTACAAAGGAACGATGTACTGGAATCGCACGAGTTTTGTCGTCGATCCCGAAGGCAAGCTGCGCAAGACATACCTCAAAGTTAGTCCTGAAGGTCACGAGCGCGTGCTGCTTAACGACATAAAAGCTATGCAGGGCTCATCCGCTTCAGCATAAAGATGCTCGCTTACGTCTTCTGGCATTGGCCGCAGCCGCAGATCGAAACGGGTTCGTACGTGGACCATCTGGTCGAGTTTCATCGCACGCTCGCGGCCAATAAGCCGGACGGTTTTCGAGAGTCAGTGGTGTTTCGTATTCGTAACGCTAACTGGCTGAACACGGACGGCGAGGCTTATGAAGAGTGGTACCTGCTCGACGACTCGGCGGCGATGGATCGGCTCAACGAAGCCGCCATCACCGGTGTTTGCGAGGAGCCGCATAATCGTGTGGCGCGAGAAGCGGCAGACGGGACCGGTGGTCTGTACCGGTGGCGCGCAGGCGCTAAGGATCTGGCGCAGGCGAGATACGCTGCCTGGTTAAGTAAACCGAGTGGCGTTTCTTATAAAGACTTCTACGCCTCGCTGGAACCGCTTACATCTCGACCAGGAGTCGCTCTATGGGGCCGTCAAATGACTCTTGGACCAACAACCGAATTCTGCATCCATAGTCCGACTCAAATTCAGAATACGGATTCACACGAATTGATACGGATTTACTCCTCCAGCTCCGCTATCAACGGACAGTGATCGGAAGCGGCGCGTATTCGCTCTTCCGGTTCCGTGATCACCTCGCACTTAACTAAAAGATTCGCGAAAGTTTTGGGTACAAAGACGTAATCGAGCCGCACGTGCGGATCCCACGTCGGAAACGTGTAGCCCTTCACATCGGGTTGCAGCGTGCGAAAGCCATCAGCGTAACCGGCATCAAGCATCAATTGAATCGACTCGCGTTGCAACTTGCGACCGCTAATCCAAATCAACGCGCGAATCCACGCCGGCAGCCGGTTCAACTCCAGCACTTCTCCCGGCGCGAGCGTGTTGAAGTCTCCGACTAAAACATGAAAACCGTCCTGATGACGTTTGATTCCATCAAGCAATGAGCGAATCTCGCGCGCCCGCCTGCGCTCGTCCCACTTGGAAAAGCGCGCACTGAGGTGCAAACCAAAAACCCGCACTTTACCCCCAGCCGGAACGATCTCGAGAAACGAATGCCGCGCCGCCTCCGGGTAGTGCCACTCGTAATAATCCACCTTCTGTCGACTGAGAAAACCGATCGAGTGATTACGGCGTGCGGCCCAGATTGGAAACTTTGTCGCTTCGGCGATGCGCTCGATCACCACGGGATCTGTGGCTTCCTGAAAAACAACGAGATCGGGAGACGCGGCGACAATCGTCTCCGCCAACGCCTGTTCCCGACCGTGTCCTCCAAAGCGGATGTTGTAACTCAGCAGCCTTAACGTCACGCCTCTTCACCCGGCGGGACCACGACGTAGTAACGTTCACCAAACAAAACGTCGCGACCGTAAAGAACGAGACTGGAGGTCGCTTGAATATTCACCGGGCGTCCGACGAGTTTCTGCAGCGACTCGCGCAACGGGTTCAGACTTGGTGCGATGTCCGGATCCTTGTCGCACAGCGGCTTAGTGTGCAGTCCCGGGATGTAATACCCGTCGGAGTTCCACGCTTCCATCACTTTGCTTCCGACCAAAGTGACGTCCAGGTCGCTCGTTGCTTTGCCCTGGGAGTCGAAGGGCATACCGTCTTCGTGACGTTTGTTTGTGACCACGCTGCCGCGCAGAACGATTCCGGTCCCTTCCGGAAGCCCCTGCTGTAGTTTTCGATAGAACGCGATGAAGAGGCGCTCGTCACCTCCGAACGCAAGTGTCACGATGCGCGAGCGGATCTCGCTCTCGTTCATCTCATAAGCGTCTTTAGGCATAAGTATCTACGATTAAGTTAGCCACGGATTTACACGGATTGCATACACGGATTTTTTAAATTCGCTAATGGGAAATCTCTTTTACTACTTCATAAAACTCGCGTGTACCTTCGCGCACGTTCTTAACTGAGATGCGCTCGTTGTTGCCGTGTACGCCTTCGTCCTCATCGGGGGTAGTGTAAATCGGCGCCCAACCATACGCCGTGATGCCGAGCTGCCGGTAAAGCTGGCTCTCGGTATAACCACTCAACATCTTTGTAGTGATAACTGCTCCAGGATGCTTCTCTTTCGTCTTGCGAGCGATCAGCGAAAACAGCTCGGTGTTAATCGGGGAACTGTTGGGTGGTTTGAACCGGTTGACGTTTTCGATCTTGATCGAGGGATCGGCGATCACAGCGGTCAGTGCTTTGAGAAAATCTTCGGGTGATTCGCCGGGCAAGAGTCGAACGTCGAGATTGCACGTCGCCGTGTTTGGGATAACGTTGGTCTGCTTGCTGCCGCTGAGCATCGTGATCGAAATCGTGTTACGCAGCAGAAAGTTGTACTCGCGTTGACTGGAAAGTGACTTCGCAAACGCCGGATCTTTGAGCGACTCGCGAATGTTTGCAAACTGCGAACGCCACGGGTCCGCCTGCAACGGCGCCACGTCTTTGAAGAACTGTTCGACCGCCGGCAATAACTTAACCGGCGTCTCCCAATCGAGAATCCGGTTCATCGCGCGGATGAGACGATTGCTGGCAGAGTCTGCCACCGGTCTCGAGCCGTGACCGGGCAGTCCAGTGGCCGTAAGTCGCAACCAGAACGGCGCTTTCTCAGCGACGTCAACGCCGACAATCTTCACTACACCGCCTTCGAGCAGGTTGTCGCCGCCTTCCGTGAGCAGGTATTCCGCGTCTTTAAAGAGGGACGCCTTGTTGGCGATCATCCAGATGGAGCCTTCGTCGTTCACCTCTTCGTCGGCGGTGCCTAGAAAGATCACATCGCGCGACAACGATGCTCCCTGCTGCTTGAGCAGGATCATCGTCATCAGGTGAAGCAGGCCCTCGCTCTTCATGTCGAGCGCGCCGCGGCCCCAAATCGCGTCGTTCTTTATCACACCGGAAAACGGATCGACTTCCCACGCGGCTGGTTCAGCAGTGACGACGTCAGTGTGGCTGAGCAGGATTATGGGACGCTTTGAGCCGTTGCCTTTCAGACGCGCGATGATGTTTGCGCGTCCGGGTTTGTATTCGAAGATCTCGTTCTCGATACCGTGCTGATCGAAGATCTTCTTGAAGAACCTCGCGGCTTCAATCTCATTGCCGGGCGGGTTGGAAGTGTTGATGCGCAGGTAC
>DATENQ010000153.1:0-3834 GCA_035275005.1 Pyrinomonadaceae bacterium
AATCTTTTGCAGAACTACGGCCGCATTCGCGAGGTGGCCGAGGGACCGGACGGGTATCTTTATTTCTCCACTTCGAACCGGGACGGCCGCGGGAAGCCGGCGGAAGATGATGATCGGATCTTGCGCCTAGTGCCGCAATAGAGCATTAACACAAAAGGCACAAAATAGATCCTATAGGATTATAGGATCTTATAGACAAGAACAAGTCAGGAAGAGGGGCTTGCCCCCGCTCTTCGAACTCACCCAACAGCGGGGGCAAGCCCCTCTTCCGGACTTGTTTTATTCCTGGATTAGCATTGAACGATTCTTGTGCCTTTTTGTGGCTAAACTTTCTGTGCGAGGATCGCGGTCTTGCTCCAGCCGATCGCCTGTTGGCGAGGGAAGCGATATTGGTGCACGATCCGGAAATGTCGTTCCGTCTTGTCTTTCACTTCCTTCGGCGGATGGCTCTTGAAGCGGAACAGTATTTCGAGAAACACGCCGATCAGGCTGGGATGTATCGGCAAGTGTAACAAATGGCCGCCCGGAGCAATCACGCGCGCCAGTTCATTAATCCCATCGGCTAGCGGAACGTATTCGAGCGCTCCCGACGTGACCACGAGATCGAGCGACTCGTCCGCAAACGGCAGGCACAAAAGATTCCCCTGCGTGAACGTAACATCGCGTTTCCGGCCGGGACTGTAGTAAAGCGATTTGCGCGCAGCGGCCACCGACGTCGACGATAGATCGAGCGCGGTGATCGACACCGGAAAACGTATCGCACGCAGCAAGGCATGAGTGAGTAAGCCGGTTCCGCAACCGGCATCGAGAATGCGAGCCCCGCGAGAAACCGGCAGCGGATGATTCGCAAAATACTGATCCAGGGATTTACCGTAACCGTTGACCTTGAAGGTCAAATCATAGAGTCGCGCAATCCGATCGTAATAGGATCCCGCACGCGCCTCAGTTTTGGTTGCAGTTAGGACATACTCCATGCGCTTCTCTCAAGCCTCACTTGGTGAAAATGACGACAGTTGTCTGTATTTCATCCGCCGGACGGCGCGCAATTGTAGCGTCCCGGCTAATTTAACTCAACTACAAAGGCTCCGTCGCCCAAATGTTCGCCAGCAAAACACGGGCCACTACGATTTCGGCCTTGTGCGCAAGAAGCGGTGCGGCAGGCGTTCTTTCTTTGTTCGGAACTCGTCGTCCGGGAGGCACATTATGAATCGAATTCGATGGATCATTAGTATTACGGCATTTTTATTAACGGTTGGACTGGGGACCGGGACCGCACTTCTGCTCCGGCAAGCTAACGCCGCGGTGGCCCAGGAGCGAGGTTCAGACCGCCTCACCCGGAGACCTTATTACCCAAATTTTGAACTGGACGTGCTCGTTAACGGACGACCTCTGGCCGAGTACTACGCGCGGGGGAGAACCTATGTCGAAGCGCTTCAGGGCGCTGAATATGAGCTGCGGTTGCGGAACCCCTCGGCCGAACGCGTGGCTGTAGCGCTTTCAGTCGATGGTCTAAACACGATTGATGCTCGTCACACGTCCGCATGGAATGCAAGCAAATGGGTGATTGAGCCGTATCAGACGATAACGATTAGCGGCTGGCAGATGAGCTCGGAACGAGCCCGCCGTTTTTATTTCACTAACGAACGGGATTCATACGGAGCGAAGCTCGGACAGACAGCGAACCTCGGCGTGATCTCGGCAGTGTTCTTCAAAGAACGCCGGCGAGTTGTCGTGACGCCGCCGTATCCGATTACGCGAAATAAGAGCGAGCCGGAGCAGTCTGCGAAATCGGGGAGTGCTGAAGCAGCGCGTGATGATGATTATGCCGCGACGGGGATTGGGAGGAACGTGCGCAACGATGTGCGTTGGGTTGATATGGACCTCGAGTCGCAGGCGGCTGGTGAGGTCACGATCCGGTACGAATACTATTCGGCGTTGTTGAAGTTGGGAGTGGTTCCGCGGCAAACGTCGCTGGAACGACGTGAGGATTCCAGAGGGTTCAGTCCCGAGCCCTAAATTTGCCGCAGATTAACGCGGATGAAACGCAGAACTGCGTTTCTTTGCGTTCATCTGCGGCTTAAATCTGAAGTGTAGAGTCGGCGATAGACTCGGTAGTTTGACATGACTTTCTGCACGTAGCCCTTTGTCTCATCGAATCCGACTTCCGCAGTGAAGATACCGGGGTCTTGTCGCTTGGCGCGTGCGAGCCAGCGTGCGACGTTGTCTTCGCCGCCGTTGTACGAGGCGGCGATCGGCTCAAGCATTCCCGGAAAGAGTTTGGCCAGGTGTTCGATGTACTCCGCACCGACTGTGATCGAAGTCTCAGGTTGATATAGCTGACTCTCACGCAGCGTGTTCAAGCCCGCGCCTGGTCCATATTTCTCGGCTGCATCCATCGTCAGTTGCAACAACCCACGCGCGCCGGCGGGAGACTTAGCCAACGGTTTGAAGACACTCTCTTGTTTAATCAGCGCCAGAATAAAACGTGGATCGAGTTTGCGCGCTTTTGCGGCGCTGAGTATTGCTTGCCGGTAAGGCGCGGGATACTGGTCTGAAACGTTAGCGATCGCATTGTTCACACGCTCTTCTCGCGTCTCAACAATTTCCGCGCGTGATGGTCCAGCGAGCGCCGCCAGATGCTGGCTCGCGAGCCAACCGTAGTACGAGTCGATGCTGTCAGGAACGTTCAGGTAAGCCGCGAATGCTTCATCTTTTCGGCCGGCTTTTTCGAGACTGAAAGCCTTGAGGTAAGCGACTTCAGTCCGGCTGGTCAGCACCGCTTTCGGAAACGAGCGCTGCAATAACTGATCGGCGATGTTAATGGCTTCGGGCCACTGGTCTTCCGCGATGTAGAGTCGCAACGCGGCGAACATCGCATTAGTCTCGACTGCCGTCCCGGCGAATCGCTGTCTCGTCTTTGTGACCCAAAGTAGCGCTTCCGAAGGTTTACCAGCTTCACGAAGCGTGTCGATCACGTTCAGGTGCGCGGTGTCGATGCGCTCGCCATTCGGAAAACGGTCAACGTATTCAGCGTAGCGCGCCGCTGACTCCTCAAATCTTCCCATGCGCAACAGCGATGCCGCGCTGAAGTTCAAAGCCTCGCGGCCTTCTTTGGTGCTGCTGTAGTCCTGGACCAGTTGATTAAAGATCTTGTATCCGTCCGGATAGATCTTGCCGAGAAAATAAGAGCGCCCGATGCCGAGCAACGCCTCCGGCACGCGCGGATCCTGCGGGTAATTATCGATCAGGGTCTGCCAGTGATCGCGCGCTTCAGCAAAAGCACGAACACTCAAATACACCGCGGCGCGACGCATGTGCTCCGCCGGAGTGAGCTTCCTGAGCTTTCCGCCGGCGTCGCGATCGGCTGCATCACTGCGCCGGACAGCCGCAAGCGTGGTCTCGCTGGCGGCCTGATAACCAGCGGCGATGACAGGGAGAGCGCAAAGGAGGCAAACAAGAAGGACGACGTTCTTTAACACCCTCAATTTACTCCCGGGTTTGAGTTGGCTCTTCGATGATCTCGAAGCTGGATTGGATTTCTACTGTGGGTTGCAGCGTTGCCGCCACACTACAGTATTTTGTTTCGGAGAGTTCGATTGCATCCGCCACGGCTTTCGGGGAGATTGATCGGCCCGTGAGTATGTGATGCACCTTCATCGAGGTGTACTTGCGTGGATACTCATCGCGACGCTGACCGGACACTTCGACGAGGTAGCTAGTCACGTGCTGGCGCTTCTTCGCCAGAATGCTTGACACGTCAGTCGCCGCACAGCATCCGAGCGCGACGAGCAGCAACTCTACCGGAGAAGGCGCTGACGATCGTGTGCTATCGGT
>DATENQ010000154.1:0-4660 GCA_035275005.1 Pyrinomonadaceae bacterium
GTGAACATCCTGTCGGTGATGCGACGGTTAGCCTTGGCCAGTGTTTCGGCGCGCTGCTTACTCCAAACGTCAACTTCTTCCGCCAGCTTCTTCTCTTCCTTCGTCAGTTTGGCAACAGATACCGCAGTAGCGCTGAAAACGACTTTGTTTCCGCCTTTGACCTTCGTGTGTGAATCGCTGAGGATTACGCGGCCTTTTCGCACAATCAACTCGGTGGCATCGCCGGGAACCACGTTAAGACGATAAAGCCCCTGCCGCACAATCGCGAGCTTCGTGTGGGGCGTGCTGATGTTGATATTCAGATCGAGCCCGTCCATTCCGGTCGCTTCGACAATCGCCGTGCCCCGAAGCAAACGAACTTCGACGTTATCAAGCGCATTGTTGGACAATTCGACCTCGGAATTGCCGCCGACTCGCAGGTACGAACCCGGATTGAGCAGTATTTCGACGCGCCCGTCATAAGCAGTGCGCACCCTGTCGCCGGCCTCCAGATCGTCCGTGATCATCAGTTGCTGCCAGTCACCCTCACCTCTGGAGGTGACACTGGCCTGACCGGTAATGGCGTTGATCCCGCCCGCCTTCGCTGAAATCACAAATTTTTCGCGGTTTTGAGTTTGTGCAAGGCCGATGGCCGAGCAGCATAGTAAGAGGGCGACTGAAAGTATCGCCGGGAGGTTGAAAGCCCTTCTCATCGAAATACCCTCCGATTCTCGCAGGATTGTGGCGGGGAAAGAATCTCCCGTGCATTATAGTCGGCTCCGGGAAAGTTACAAGCTTTAAGAGGTGAACCGCAGATTTACGCGGACAAACGCGGATCAGATTTGCGTTTATCCGCTTTGCGTTTATCCGGGTGAATCTGCGGCTCAACTTCGGCTCTTTGCATAGTAGCCGCGCTTGGTGCGGGCAAAGAGATCGGAGCGATTCATCAAACGCACGTCGACCGAGCGCCATTTGCCATCAAGCGTTTTATTAGTCGGCTGGTAGCCGATGCTGTAAACAGTGCTCAAATCACGCACTACCTGCGCATACACCGCATCCAGATCGCTCAAGCGCGCCGCGCGGTAAAGCGGCGTACCGCAAACGGATGCCATCTGACCGAGCTGTTCGCGCGCCATCGCGTACGCCTCGCGCGGAACATGATGGCGTTTGACGTTCTCTTCTTCAGTGTCGAGGTAGATTGGGAACACGATACTTTCCGAATTCCGAATCCTCTCGATTAGTCCTTCAAACGGCAGTGTGGAGCCCGGGCCGGGAACTTCAGGCAGTGCGTTATCGATTCCATCAGTCATCACAACTATCGCACTGCGTCGCGTCCCGGAGGCCTGTGGAATCAGATCTTTCAAAACCCAATCCATCGAGTCCCAGAAGTTCGTGCCGCCTATCGCTTCGTCCATTTCATCGATCGTCTTTTTCAGCTTGCGACGATCGAGAGTGAACGAAGAATAGAGCGCGGGCTGGTCCGTGAAGGTTACCAGGGCGATGCGATCGATATCACGAGCGGCATCGACAAAACGCTTCGCGGAGTTTCGAATCATCTTCAGATTTTTTGAATTTGAACCGGAAAGATCGAGGAGCAACACGAGATCGAAAGGGGTGTCCGCGGCTTGAAAGAACGTAATCTCCTGCGGCACTCCGTCCTCGAAAACAGCAAAGTCTTTCGGTTGGAGAGTTGGTGGCGGTGTGTTCGGAGGAGCCCCCAGCACACTGACTTTCAAATCAACCAGATCTGAATCAATACGGATTGTCTCCACCGGATCCTGGCAGAGCGCGATACTACTGAACAAAACGACAATCAGAAAATTTGTCGCGCAAAAGCGCAAAGCCGCAAAGAAAGACGCAAAGTTAATAAAACTCTTCTTTGCGCCTTTGCGCCTTTGCGCGAGAAACTCTGTAAACAATCTAATTCGCATAGTAACCACGTTTGCCGCGCGGGACTGCGTTAGCGCGATTCACGCCGATGCGAATAGCTCGCCATCGTCCATCACGCGTGCTGTTCGATGGACGATAAGCCAGGCTGTACATCGTTCCGAGATCCGCCACCACTTGTTCGTAAGCGCCGGCGAGATCCGTTAACCGTTCCACTTCATAGAAAACACCACCGCCGGCGTCGGCCATCTCTTTCATGCGATCGTGACCCGCGTCGAAGGCCTCAGGCTGAGTGTCGAGCGGGCTCATCGCCTCGTACTCGGTGTTTAGCCACAAGGTGTACAAGACACCATCAAACTCCTGAATGTTTCGCAATGTCTCCGGATATGTTTGTCGCGAACCCTGCTGGCCACTGACACCGGGAATTGTTCCATCAAGTCCGTCGCTCATCAAGACGATAGCGGACCTTCGCAATTTCTTCGACTCCTTCAACACTTCTTCCATCGCGAAGTTGGTCGCGTCGTAAAGCTTTGTATCGCCGCGAGCCGTATCGATCGTCTCGATTCGTTGTCGCAGTAATTGACGATCGGCGGTGAAAGAAGAGACGAGCGCGGGCTCACCGGCAAAGGTGATCACGCCGATGCGATCCGCGGGACGAGCAGCCTCGACAAAGCGAATGGCGGCGGCGCGAATGAGCTTGACGACTTCTCGCGTCGATCCCGAGAGGTCGATCAAGAGCATCAAATCGAAAGGCGCCGACGAAGACTCAAACTGAACGATGCGCTGCTCCTGGCCGTCTTCAAACAATTTGAAGTCAGACTGGCCCAATCCGAGGAGCCCGCGATTGGTGCCGCGATCGATCACACTGATGTTTAGTGTGACGAGTTGCGAATCGACGCGTATGACGTCGCCTTCGGTGATTTCGTCATTGGTTGCTGCTTCAGCGGGAGTTCCGGCTGCACTTTTTGAATTGTTCGTGCCGGCAAGCTCAGGCTGTTTGGGAGTCGGATTTACCGGGAACTCTACGCCTATTGCATTAATCAGAAATATCTCGCCGGTTTGTGTCTGTATGTCGATTTTTCTGCTGCCGTTCCCGACGTGTGTTTCAAAAGGCCTGGTCGTTCCCTGTATCGATCGTGCGGTGATATCCGCGTCGTTAGGAACTTTGATCTTCAAGTGAATTGGTACAGCCGGATCGGTTGGACGGCGCACGACAGAGATCGTCACCAGTGAACCGCGATTATCGATGATTATCGGAGACCGTGTGAGCCGCGTTGAGCCGTCGCCGCCGATGACCGCTGAGACAGCGATATGATTGTTGTTCCAGATTTCAGCCGTGACGTCGCCGAAGTCGTTGCGAACTTTTAGCTGGCCGCCGGCAGGAAAATCGATGCGAATTTCATCGTCTGCGTGGGCTGTTGCGGGAGAGAAGGCTGCCAGAAATATAAGGCCTAAAATGGCCCTGTGAACCTTCGAGAACATGGTCGAACCGATGATAGCAAAGTCGGCTTGTTCTGCGTATCGACCGGCGGGGGCAAGCCCCTCTTCCTGACTTGTTCTAGCTAAGTTTTTTGTTCTAACTTAAGTTTTCAAAAGAAAATCAAGTTTCTAAAGAGAGAACAAGTCAGGAAGAGGGGCTTGCCCCCGCTCGTGGAATTAAGGCTCGATCATATCCAGCATCGACGTCGGATCTCGCGCGGGTTCGGGTGTAGGCTGGGGGCGTGGCGCGCCCGCTAAATCCGAGATTTTCAACAGCAGGTTGTTTGCATTGCTCGCATACGGCAACGCGGTTTCAATGCTGACCAGTCCGTCGCGAATAAACTTCTCGATCACGGTATCGAAAGTCTGCATTCCGTCCTGATCGCCCTGCTCCATTGCGTCGAGCAACGACTTCCCTTCCGACTCACCTTTCTCGATGTACTCGCGCGTGCGCATCGTAGATTTCAGGATCTCGATTGCCGCGACTCTTCCCTTCCCGTCTCCGAGCGGAATGAGTCTCTGCGAAACGATGAAACGAAACGACTGCGCGATACGCGTTCTGATTACCCGTTCTTCGTTCTTGGGAAACACGCCGATGATTCGATCCACCGTCTTTGACGCGTCGATCGTGTGCAACGTCGACAGCACCAGGTGACCGGTTTCCGCCGCTTCCAAAGCCACTTCGATCGTCTCGCGGTCACGCATCTCGCCGACGAGTATCACTTTAGGCGCCTGTCTCAGCGCCGCGCGCAAAGCGATCGAGAAGCTCGGCGTGTCAGAGTGCAGCTCGCGCTGGTGAATCGTCGAGTTCTTGTGCATGTGCAAAAACTCGATCGGATCTTCGATGGTGACGATGTGGTAGTAATGAGTCTCGTTGATTAGATCGATGATTGCTGCCAGCGTGGAGCTCTTTCCGCTTCCGGTTGGTCCAGTGACCAGCACGATCCCGTTCTTGATGTCGATTATGTCTTTCAGCTGTTCCGGCAGATTGAAATCGCTGAACCTCGGCGGACGCATCGGAATAACGCGCATGATGATGGCGTGCGTCCCGCGTTGCTTGAAGATATTGACGCGAAAACGCGCGTCGCCCGGAACGCTGAACGACAGGTCAGCCGAACCTGTCTTCTCGAGAGTGTCGAGCGCCGTCTGTTGATTGCCGATAATCAGCTTGGCGATGCCCGCGGTATGCTGCGGCAACAGCTTTTCGAGACCGGCAATGCGAACCGGCACGAGTTTGCCGGCCAGCTCGATCTGCGGCGGCCGTCCGGGACTGAAAATCAGATCGCTTACCTTGTCGGAAGCGCGCAGCATTTCT
>DATENQ010000155.1:0-18114 GCA_035275005.1 Pyrinomonadaceae bacterium
AGAACCACCAGAAAATAGAACCACCAGAAAATAGAACCACCAGAAAATAGAACCACCAGAAAATAGAACCACCAGAAAATAGAACAAGTCAGGAAGAGGGGCTTGCCCCCGCTCTTCAAACTCATCCAACAGCGGGGGCAAGCCCCTCTTTCTGACTTGTTCTACTTAATGCTGACTTGTTCTTACTCAATATTAACTTTTTCTACTCAATGCTGAACTTGTTCTACTCAATGCTGACTTGTTCCTACTTAATGCTGACTTGTTCTACTCAATGCTGACTTGTTCTACTCGAGGTATTAAGAGCCCAGATTAAGGTTTGGGCGGTTCAGTGGCGGGGACTTTAATGTTATGAATTTCGTTCCACAACCTCGCCTGAAGATCCCAGTTCATCGGCTTTAACTTTTCCACGAGGGGAAGTGCCGACGAACCCTGGCCCAATCTCACGTAAGCGATGCCCAAATTGAAAAGAGCACCGGCGTAATCGGGAACGATGCGGATCGCTTCGCTATATGCTTTAACGGCCTCATCCCATTTTGTCAGACCGGCATAAGCAAGTCCGAGATTGTTGTAAGCGTCGGGCCAGTTTGGTTTGAGCTCGATGGCCTTGCTGGTTGAGGCGGCTGCGTTTTGAAAGTCGCCTGTCTTTAACTGAGCCAGCCCGAGGTTGTACTGAGCCGCGGCAGAATCAGGTTTCAGTGTGACGGCCTTCTGAAGCGCCTCGACCGCCTCAGGATAAATTCCTTCAGTGATGAGTTGAGCGCCGAGGTTTGTATGTGCTTCGGCGCTGCCTGGATTTGCTTGCGCCACTTCGCGCAACGTGACTCCCGGAGTCGGTTCCTTCCTGGACTTACGTCCTTCGTTATCGCGCGCTTCAAGCGCTGCGAGATTTGCGGCCGCGCCTGCATGCTTCGGATCTACGGTTAGCAGCTTTTGGAAGAACTGCTTCGCTTCGCCCAGTTGGTCCAACTTGAAACTGATGTAACCGGCGTGAAAGAGTGCCTCGACGTGATCGGGTTTCTGCTTGAGCACCTGGCGATAAGAGCCTAAGGCTTCAGTTAACAAGCCGCGAAGCCGGTAAATGTCGGCGAGGTAAAGCGAGGTGCCCCAGTGGTTTTGTTCCAGGTCTTTCTTCTTCGCGATTTGATAAACATCGAAAGCCTCGACGAGCTGGTCTTCGTTAAAGAGCATGGTCCCCCAATAGAAATAACCGTTGGGGTCAAGTGCTTTCGTCTCAGCGCCCTTTTTAAAAATTTCGGCAGCCTTGGACCACTGCCCCTCGTTCGCGTAAGCCTCACCCAGATTGTAAAAATCCTGCTGGATGTAACGATTCATGTCGACGACTTGCTGAAGATAAGGTATCGCCTCACTGTTCTTGCCACTCTTCGTTAAAGCGACGCCCAGGCCGCTAATGATCTCAGGGTCGCCGGCTTTTAAATTGAGGGCGTTTCTGAATGGTTCAACAGCCTCCGCATACTTTCCGTGTTCGAGATAAATCCGGCCGAGGTTGTACTGCACTTGCCAGAGGTCTGCTTTTTGAGCGACGACATCCTTGTAAAGCGCCAGTGCTTCGTCGTCACGTTTGAGCTCGTAATAGCAGTGGGCCAGGCCCGTTTTAACCTCGAGCGAATCGGGCTGCTCTTTTTGTGCGGCCTGAAAATAAGACAACGCCATTTCGAAAGCGGAGTCGCCCAGCAAGCCGTAACCGATTTTCGTTGCCTGAGCGGCGGACATCGGAAATGGCAACTGAAACTCCGTCTCACTGGGCGCGGCGGAAGGAGTCGTTCGGACGGAGACAACTGGAATGTCCAACGGACGTGGCGCCATTTTGGCTTGAGAGGGCGCCGCGATAACGTAAATCGGATAACCTACTTCAGTCTCCCGGTCGGTTATTACTACAACAGTTTCTTCAGCGTGGTTTCGTACTTCACAAAAAGGCAGGACAAGCAGTAACGATAAGAGGAGCGCCAACCGGCGATAAAAAGTGGACTTCATCGTGAGTTAGCATCACGTACAAGCCGGAACCCGATGGTGGGGAACTTGTAGTGTTCATCTCCTAACCAACCCCGATCCGTAGCATCTTGAAAACTCTCTTTAAGCACGTCAGCAAACGAACCGCCTCGTCTCACACGGCCGTTAGCATCATTAAGCACCGATCTGCCGTCGTAAAATTTTGCTTTTGAAGACGTCCATTCCCAGGCGTTGCCAACCATGTCCAGAACGCCGGCTTGCGTAGCGCCTTCAGGAAACGATCCCACATCTGTTGGACTCGACTTGCGGTTGAGATTAGCAGCCCCTTCCTGCCAAGAATTACCCCAGGGAAAGAGCGTGTCCCTGGATCCGTTGCGCGCGGCGAATTCCCATTCTTCCTCTGTTGGCAGTCGGTACTTGACACCATCCCGATTTGAAAGCCACTGCGCAAAGTCTTCAGCATCTGTCGCAGAGACATTACAGACGGGCCAGTGCTCACGGCCTTTAGGCGGATCATTTCCGTTCCATGGCTTCCAGTAACTTCCCCTTGCGTAAGGATCCGACTTATCAATCGTTGGCACGGCATGTCCGGTGGCTTTTACAAACTCTGCATATTCTGCATTGGTTACTTCATTCCTATCTATATAAAACGATCCGACGGTAAAGGGGTGCGTGCCTCGCTGTTCGTCACCCGCGCTATCCGAGCCCATCGTGAAAGTGCCGCCCTCGATTAGGACCATGTCTCGCGATGTACTCGCTGCTGTCGCTGGTATAGCCCCTCCCGCGATTAGGCTTTCACGCTTTGGACTGAAGTAATAAAGTGAAGTAAGACCTATCAAACCGACGAACACCAGCGCTGCCGCGATCGGCAACATGAATCGTTTGCGTAAAAAACCATTGACGATACTGTGCTGTGCGTCCGCCAAACGTCCCGGAAGCGCCGGTGGTGTTGGCTGTCGAACTACGTAAGCGGGTTCAACAGGCAACATCTCTCTTGTTTCTTTAACCTGACTCGGAGCGCCTGGCCCAGACTTACGTCTAATCCTCTGCGTTGTTTTTCGCAATGCCTCGGTTTCGCGTGAAGCCGGGTGCGGCGGATCTGACGAGACCACTTCCACTCTCTTAGGTGTGGGTGGATCCTTAATCGTGTCCAGTTCTTGTCTTGCACGTGGCGCTGTTGCAGCCTTTGCTGCTTTTGCTTTAGGTGGTGTTGCGGCCTTTGGTTTAGCTCGCGGTCTTGGTTTTGGTTTTGCGGGTGCTGGTTCAAGCAGGGCTTGATCGAGCTCAAAGATCAGCTCTTCAGTTGAAGCAGTACGCAACTTGGGTTTCTTTTCGAGCGCGTGATGGACCGCTCGCTCCAGTTGCGGGGAGATGTCCGTTCCGGTGGTCGACATGCGAGGAGGTGCGGTCATCAAATGCTGCTTCATGACGGCCGGAAGTGAGGAGCCCTTGAAAGGCACGTCGCCCATCAGCATCTGATAGAGAATTATGCCGAGGCTGTAGATGTCACAGCGTTTGTCGGCTTCTTCCTCGGACCACTGCTCCGGAGACATGTAGTAAGGTGAACCGATGATGCCGGTGGTCTTTGCGCCGACGAAAGAGCCCAAAAGATCCGCCGACTTGATTTTTGCCAATCCAAAATCAAGTATTCGAATCTGCTCGCGCACGTCGCCATTGCTCGTGACCATTATGTTCAAAGGTTTGAGATCGCGATGGACTATGCCGTGTGCGTGAGCGGCGCCCACTGCCGATGCTATCACTCGAATGTATTCGACGGCCTTCTCCGGAGTGAATCGTCCTTCATTCACCATCAGATCCTGGAGCGAGATGCCCTCGATGAATTCCATCACAATGAAGGGAATCTTTTCTTCGACGAACCCGAAATCTGGTACAGAGATGATATTGGGATGACCGATGGCGGCAGCGGCCATTGCTTCCTGATGGAAACGAGTGGCAGAAGTGGAATCGTTACCGACGAGCTCAGGCCTGATTATCTTGATGGCACGAGTGGTTTTTAAGAATTTATGGTGGGCTTTGTAGACAACTCCCATGCCCCCTTCGCCGAGGCGGCGTTCGAGGACATACTTACCCTCCAACGCCAGATCGCCGGGCAGCGAGTGAAACGTGGAGCGTCCGTCCACGGGACACTTGGTCACCGAGTCGTTATAACAACTGTAGCAGTCGGGACATTCTCTCATTGAGGCCGGGGGGCTGCCTGGCAGCTAACTCAACTAAAGAACTAAAACTGGCCCGTCAGGAATGCGGCAAAGGTGCGTTGCCTTCGAGTGAAGCGGGCGTACCAAGTTGTGCGATGGGCCAAATGGTACCAAGTTTGGGCCCGCCTAGCAATGCCAAAACCTCGACTCGGAAAACAGGCCGGTAATGTCTCTGTTTGATTAACGCCGAAGGCTTATTTAACTGAGGCACCACTAACAGGTTGAAAACGTTGACTCACCGGCGATTCTGCTATATGTTCGCTCCCACGACACCTTAGCCTACTTCTTAATGGTTGCTACCCACCGGATACGCAGCCACTTAATCTGGAGAAAGTCATGAAATTTTCATTCGACGAAGGCAAGCTACTTTTTACAAAGGCTGAGCCTATTACTTTCGAATTCTCTTCGCAGGGCACCGGTCATAGAGTCAATTACCAACTGCTCAATCAGTCAGGTATGGTACTTGAAAATCAAACTCTGTTATCCCAAAACCAGAGCGTCGGATTCCACTTCGATCCCTCAGCCCAAGGCAAGTGCAGTGTGATGATTGACGTAGACTTCTCGCAGCCATACGGCGGAGCGTATGACGTTAAAATCCTCGGCGGTACCGCCCACAATGAGATCGCTCTCTTTCAAATAAGACAACAAGACAATACCAATCGTGTCTTGATCGATCTGGAAGGCGATCCAATCGTATTGCCACCGAAGAAATAACAACAAGAGAAATCTGTGATTGGCGAGATAGCAAAACTGTTCGATCGCAATTTCGCGGTTGCGTTTTTCTTGCCCGCAGCGGGGTTTATCACAGCAACACACTACATCGGTACACGTCTCGGTACGATCAAACCGTTGTTCATTCTGAGGAAGGAATCACTCTTCGAGAATGTAGCCTTGTTTCTGATTGCCACGGGGCTGGTAGCGGTTATTCTCTCCGTCTTGAATCGCGGCGTAGTGCGACTATTTGAAGGTTATTGGCCGTTTCGTCGCTACCTTAACTTCGTAGCACGATGGCGCTATGACAGACTGCTGCGCCGAGAGACTTCCATCGAGCAGGAAATAGAACAGTATTCTGATCAAGAAGTGCCGACCAAAGTTAACCTCAAGCGAGCAGAGATCCTCAGACGTAAAGCTGCACGTTTCCCCGAGCAGTCCCAACATATTTTGCCAACTGCCTTTGGAAATACGTTTAGAGCTTTCGAGGTGTATTCTTCAGTCATTTATGGCCTAGACGCTATCCCGGGATGGTTTCGATTGCTTGGCGTTGTTCCGCCCGATTACCGCGCTCTGATGGATGCATCAAGAGCCAGGGTAGATCTATGGATCAATTCCTCCTTTCTCGCGATATTAGCGATCGTTGAATATACAGGCTTCTCAATCTATACCGAGTACAAAGCCATTGTGCCGCGACAAGCACTCTGGTGGTTTCCGATCTTGATGTTTGCGTTTGCGTGCCTGGCGTATCGATTCGCAACCAGTGCTGCGGTCGAGTGGGGAAACTGGGTGAAGGCTGCTTTTGATTTGTATCTTCCCGACCTGCGGAAAAAACTTGAGTTCCCTGACGCTGCCGCCGCGAAACAAAGAGATATGTGGATAGGTTTCAGCCAGGTAGCCGTGTACAGGATTGCGGCAGCAATGCCTGAAAAGGTCACCGATCAAAAGGAGGAGTGGTACGACTCGAAAGAATGGCAAGACATTGTGAAGTTGTTAAAGCTGTACGTTACTAAGAATGGACTGGAACTGTTTCTCGCGATGCTGCAGAGAACGGACGAGTCAAAGACAAGAGAAAACAGCCAGAAGAAAGCAGAAGCTCAGAACACATAAACTTATGCGGATAACTTTCCTTCTCGTAGTCTTTTGCACGTTGGCTGCTGCCACCAATGGATCAGCTCAAATCGCTCGCAAAGCAACTGATAAACCTGCGTCGAAACCAACCGCGCGGGCGCGTGAACGTCATCGCGTTCGTATCCCCGTGGCAGACAACTTACCTACCGCGATTGAATCCGACCGGTTTCTGGATCTGGGTGACAAGTTCCGGGAGGATAGAAAGTGGAACGCCGCCGAAGCTGCATATAAGGAATCCATCAACATATGGTCCGGCAACGCTAATGCCCTTCTGGAGTTGGGCTTTCTCTACATCGACAGAAACAGACTGCCTGAAGCTCAGGCCGTTTACAGTAAGCTTCGAGGCGTAAACTCTTCAGTCGCCGCGGAGTTGCTCGCCGATATAAACAGGTATAAAGCAGCCAGCCGATAACACACCCCTCCCAGTAAAATTCTTTGCAACTCGCCGCCCTCTCTGGTATACATGCGGCGCACCAAAACGAAACCAGCGGTCATTGAAACGCGGACGCCGGCTCAACCTGGCGCCACGCTGCTCAGTTCCAAACTTTTCACAGAGGAGCGAGTGAATGGCAAAGACGGTTTGTAAGATTTTGGGAGTCGTTCTTTTGTTAGTGGGTGTGGTTGGTTTTGCAGCTCCGGGATTTCTCGGCGCCCACCTTAATATGGCACACAATGTGGTTCACATTGTCTCCGGAGCCATCGCCCTTTATTTTGGCTTCGCCGGAACGCTGTCCGCCGCGAAGACTTTCTGCCTTGTTTTCGGCGTGGTTTATCTCGCGCTTTGTATTCTGGGATTCGCACTGGGCACCGGGGAAGAAACCATGTGGATGGTTGGTCCCCTGCACTTAGGTAAATCCGATCACGGTATTCACGGCCTGTTGGGCATCATCTTTCTGGCCGGCGGGTTGTTTACTAAAAAGCTCGATTAGTCTCACTTTCAGGTTGCAAGGGAGAGTTCTGGTAAGTGGCGCACCTGCGTCCTCGTTCTCCAACCCCTTGCAACCTGAGCCTCCGGGTTAAAACTTCACGGTTACGCCGCCGCGGCCGAGTGCCTGCGGTGCGAGGAAACCATTCTCGAAATATCTCTGGTTGAAGACGTTTTCGACCCCGCCGAATAACACCAGCGTCACACGTTCAGACTGACGTCTCTCGTAACTTACAAACACGTCTCCTTTTGTATAGCCGCTGAACGTCATCTCGGCCATGCGAAACGGAAAATTGTTTTCGAAAACCTGGCTGATGTAAGAGCCGGTGCGGTTCAGATCGAAACTGAACAACAGCGTGCGATAGCGCTGCGTAAGCGTTAGACCAAACAAGTGCTTTGGGATCACGTACTCCGGTTGCAGACCCAGGCTCGTTGCACGATCACTGTTTGTGAACGTATAAGACGCGTGCAGCTCCATACCTTTCACAGGTGCCGTGTTGAAATAGGTTTCGACGCCGCGCGAGAGTCCGCCGGGCCGGTTTTCAAAACCACTGAAACGACCAAGCCCGAGCGGATCGACCGCAAATCCCGTGAACCCGATTACGCGCTGGAGCCGTGTGTAAAAATAAGTGGCGCCAAACATCACGCGCTCGTTAGCGAGTCGTTGATCGATTCCACCGTCAACGCTGATCGACTGTTCGGCTTTCAGTGTCGGATCGCCAAAGCGCACCACGCCCGCCGAGCCAAAGTTTCCCTCGCCAAAACGTTCGAACAACGACGGCGCCCGAAAACCGTTGCCGACGTGTGCTCGCAGCTTCGTGCCACTGCCGCGGATGAAGTACGCGATCGCGCCGTCGCCCGTTACAGAGTTCTCGGTTTCGCGGCCCTGCAAAACTCCCGGACGATCCGCGCTGCTGATGCGGTACCACTGACCACGCACGCCGAGCGACAAACGCAGGCGATCATCAAGAAACGACAACTGGTCCTGACCGAACACTGCAAACGTTCGTTGGCGATCAGTCGTGTTGTTGAAGGTAGCGAACGAAGGCGTAGAGCTCTGAAACAACGACTCACGCTCAAACTCAAATCCAGTGGTGAGCAAATTCGATTTTGAAAAGCGAAAGTTCACGCGACCATCGACAGTATCAACGTCGCCATTGTTGATGTTGATAAACTCGAAATCACCAAACGGCACGAACGATGTGAATCTCGGATCTACCGCCGGACCGTTGTAGTTGCGCCGATCGCTGGAAACTCTCTGATAAGCAACAGAGTAAGAAACCGTATCGCTAACTGCTTGTGAAAACCTGCCTGAACCAACCAGCAAACGGTTACGCCGTCCCTGATCGGGATTATTGAAATCGGGCTGAAAAGTCACTCCCTCAATTGCTTTCGGGAAGCGCTCACTCGTTGCAAAAGCTGCTTCCAATGGAAACGGACTATCGTTGACGCGAGCGTTTGCGATGTTGCCGAAAAGATTTGCGGTGATGCTGATCGACGGTGAGGGATTGAACTGTAGACGTCCGGCAAAACCGGTATTCCCGTACGCGTCGTCGCCATCGATTCCATTACGCACATCCACGCGATTCACGCCGAGTTCGAAGCCGTAACGTTCGCCACCACCTGACGCCTGAATACGCTCGCGATACGTGGCGAGACTGCCGCCGTCGAAGCCCGCGTTCAGGTGAAAACCTGGCGAGCCGGACGCAGGAATCAGGTTGACCACACCGCCAATCGCATGCGTTCCATAAATCGATGATCCGGCGCCGCGCAACACTTCGACGCGATCGAGTGCAACGGGAACGAGATCGGACATCAGCGAAAGCGCGGAGCCGTTGATGTCGCCGGCGTCGCGCACACGCAATCCGTCGAGCAGCAGAGCGGTGTCGAAGTTTCTTTGACCTCTGAGTCGCAGAGTGGTTAATGCTCCGGGCGAGCCTTGCTGTTGCACGCGCACGCCGGGAATTCCTCGAAGCGCTTCCGTCAGACTCAGTTCGTGTTTTGCTTCGATCTCCTGGGCGTCGAGTGTTGATACCACTTTTGACACTTCATCCGCGCGTTGGACCGTGCCTGTCGCCGTAACCACAACGCTCTCATCGATCGAAGCGACCTTGAGTTGTACGATGACTTGCTTGCTGTCGCCCCGCTTGAATTGGAGTTCTTCCGACGTAAACTTTGAGAAACCGTTTGCTTTGACCTCGATGAAATAAGAGCCCGATCGCAGGTTCTCAAACTTGAAAGTACCCTCTTCGCTGGTTACGGTATGTAACTGAGCCCCGTTGCTGGAGCTTAAGGTGACGAGTGCGTCGAAAACCCTCGCATCATTCTCATCCGTGACTGTGCCGCTGATGCCGCCACCGTTTTGTGCCCGCACGTTGATCGTCAGGATCAAAATAAAACCCAACGCAAATAGAAAACTCTTTTTGGTGCTTTTTTGTGGCTGATTCATCGTTAACTTCTCCTGTCGTGTATCGGCGTGACTCGCGGCCCACCCGTCACCGGATGAGCGTCAACCAAAACTCTTACTTCAAACACGTCCTGCAGGATGTGCGGCTGGAGCACTTCCGCAGGCGTGCCGGAGTGAACTGCTCTTCCGTTCTTCATGAGAAAAATATGGTCGGCGAACTGCGCTGCGAGGTTGATGTCGTGGGTGACAACGAGCGCCGCTGCTTCGCCTTGATCGCAACGATTGCGTACCAACGTCAGCAACGTCGCCTGGTGCGAGAGGTCGAGGTTCGCAGTCGGCTCGTCGAGCAGGAGGATCGGAGCTTCAGTAGCAAGTGCCCGCGCCATCAAAGCACGCTGTCTTTCGCCGCCTGACAACTCGTTCATCAATCGCCCGCTCAGCTCGGTCATTTCAGTCTCACGCAGCACGGCGTCCGCGATTTGAAGATCGCGTTCCGTTTCCCATCCCCAGCCAGTATTAGTGGACCAGGCGAAGCGACCACCGAGCACAAACTCGAGCACCGTCACCGGAAAGCGAAGCTCCGCTTCCTGGGCCACGACCGCGATGCGTCGCGATATGCTTCTCCGGTTGAGACGCTCCAGCGGCTGTCCATCCAAAAGAATCGCACCCGACGACTGGCGAATCTGCCCATTCAACGTGCGCAGCAGCGTTGATTTACCGGCGCCGTTCGGACCGATAATCGCGGTTATCTCACCCGGTTTAATAGTCAACGTGAGATCAGCCACCGCAACGCGATGGTCGTAACTGACACTTACCCCATGAGCTTCTAACGAACTTGTTTCTCGCAAAGGCGCAAAGGAAGACGCAAAGGCTGGACGACCGCTCTCCTTTGCGTTTTTCTTTGCGTCTTTGCGTGAAAAACTCATCACACCTTCTTTAATAAGTAGATAAACAACGGCGCGCCGATGAGCGCGGTGATGGCGCCGACCGGCAACTCCCTCGGCGCGATGATCGTGCGCGCCACCGCATCGGCAACGATCACAAACAGCGCACCGCCCAGCGCCGCTGCCGGAATGCTTATCCGGTTGTCACTTCCGAGTGAAAGTCTCGCGAGATGCGGCACTACCAACCCGACGTATCCAACCGATCCGCTCGCCGCCACCGAGCTTCCGACGAGCAAACTCGCCACTAAAAAAACCACCACTCGCACACGTCCAACTTCAACGCCGAGATCAAATGCATCACGCTCTCCAAGCATCAAGAGATTCAGCGAGCGCGCGTGCAGCGTGAGCGCCAACGCACCTCCAACGGTGATGGTGATAGCGATGGGAAGCAGTGCTTTGCTGGTCCCTGAAAGATCGCCGAGAAGCCAGAAAGTAAACGAGCGAATCCGCGTCGCATCCATCAGAGTCGTTACAAACACGATCACGGACGAAAGAAAAGTCGTGACGATAACTCCCGCGAGTATCAAACGCTCCGGCGTCGCGCCGGCACGCCCGCGCGCCAGTCGATACACCGCGAGCGTGGCGAGTAGCGCTCCAGTGAACGCAAGTACGGGTCGCGTCCATTCGATCGTGCCGAAGAAAATCAGCGCGAGCATCGTGCCGACCGCGGCGCCGTTAGAAATGCCAAGGAGGTAAGGCTCGGCAAGCGGGTTTCGCAATAACGCTTGATAGGCGGCGCCGGCAGTCGCAAGTGAGCCACCGACTGCGGCAGCTAATAGGATTCTCGGCAAACGAATTTGAAACAGAATGTCGAACTGATCGCGCGTGAGATCGCACGGCGTCGTGCCCAAAGACGCAAGTGCGCATAACGAAGCACGTGCCGGTAGTTGCTCACTTCCGATCAGTGACATAAGCACGATCGCAAGCAACAACGCGCCCGCCAGCAACGCGCACGAAATGACCGTCTTGCGCAGCGTGACGCGATTTTGTCGTGCCTGTGAGGCGACGAACGTTTCACTTGAACTGGCAGTGATCATTGTTTGAATACATCAGGATGAAGAGCGCGGGCCATCTCTTCGATTCCATCGATTGCTCTCGGTCCGGGCCGCGCCAAATGATCGTCGTTGATCTTATAGACGCGGCCTTGAATTGCAGCCGGTGATTGGCGCAGCGCTTCAGTCACAGCTGAATTTGCTGCGCCCATCGACCCCCCGGTGGGTAAAATGATCGCTTCTGGTCTCGTTGCGAGCGCAGACTCGCTGCTGTACTTGGGCCATGCGCCCGGAACATCAGCCGTGACGGAAATACCACCTGCGCGACGAATGAGATCGGTGACGAAAGCGTCGCGACCCACGGTGTAGAGCGGCTCGGCAGACACCTGGTAGAACACACGTACCGGTGGTTTCTGATTAACCTTCTCTTCGACCGCCTGGTCGCGCTCTCGCAGTTTCTGAACCAGCAGTCCTGCCTGGTCTTTTTGTCCAAGGATCTCGCCAACGTGCTCGATCGAGCGGAACACGCCATCGAGATCGTGAGGATCGGTGACGAATACTGCGATGTTCTGTTGTTGCAATTGTTGCGTGAAGATCTCCAGTTGAGAGGCAGTGGATATCAGCACTACCTGAGGCTTCAGTGCGATTATTCGTTCGAGACTCGGAGTGCGTGTGTCGCCGACTTCAGTGACCGACTTTGCTTCAGCGGGAAAGTCACAGTAACTCGTGCGTCCCACAAGCCGGTCGCCGGCGCCGATTGCGAAAACGATCTCCGTCAGGTTAGGAGCGAGTGAGATTACGCGGTCGACCTTGACAGGCAGTGAGACACGCCGTCCGGCATCGTCCGTCAAGACCCGCGCCAACGGACCCTCAGGCTGAACCGCGTTGTGAGAAGTGCAAGCGAATGCCGTTGCGAGCAGAAGCGCGCACGCCAGCAAGCGAATGTGAGTTAGTGATAACAAAAAAATCCCGCTGATCTCCGATTTCCGACAAAGGAAACAGGCATCAGCGGGACTTGAAGAAGATCCGTGGCGGCCTGAACACCTTTGCGCGAGTGTTTAGAGGCTGCAAAAGCGTTCGGGCAGGTCTCCTGACTTAGAGAAACTAGTTCTCAACACAGTGGCGCGACCGCGCGGGATTCACACCCGCTTCCCTATTCTCCCCTTTCGGGGCACCCTTACGCTTAATGTAAAGATCGGCTTTGAACGCGCGGACACTATCACGGCCGACTATCCTGAGTCAAACCCAACCACTTTGTGTCTTGGTGTCTTTGTGGTTAAGATGCTGCCAAATGATTAAAACGGTCGAATGGACAAAAGATGGCGTGCGGATGTTGGATCAACGCCTGTTACCCTCCGAAGAAAAGTACCTAATGCTGCGTTCCTACGACGAAGTGGCGGAAGCCATTCGCAAGATGGTGATTCGCGGAGCACCGGCGATTGGTGTTTCAGCGGCGATGGGAATCGCACTCGGCGCGAGCCAGTCAGTGGGAACTTCCGTGGCGGATCTCGACGACGACCTGCAATACATCTGCGAGGTGATGGGCAAGACTCGTCCAACCGCCGTAAACCTTTTTTGGGCTATCGAGAGAATGCGCGGCGCATTTCAGCGCAACAAACATTTGAACGACGTTGAGGAAGTGAAGAAAGCACTCATCGCGGAGGCGCATGCGATCTTCGACGAAGACATCACCGCCAATCGCGCGATCGGGCATCACGGAGAGTCACTGATTCATGACGGCGCCACAGTGCTAACACATTGCAACGCCGGCGCTCTCGCGACGGCTGGAGACTACGGCACCGCGCTCGGAGTTATTCGCGGCGCACGCGATGCCGGAAAGAAAGTCGCCGTGATCGCGGACGAGACGAGACCTTATCTCCAGGGTCTTCGATTAACGGCGTGGGAACTGGCGAAAGACGATATTCCAGTCACTGTGATCACTGACAACATGGCCGGTCACGTAATGAAGAGCGGCAAGGTCGACGTGGTCGTGGTCGGCGCCGATCGCATTGCTGCGAATGGCGACGCAGCGAACAAGATCGGTACTTACATGGTAGCGGTGCTGGCGCGAGAGCACGGCGTGCCGTTTTATGTCGCGGCGCCTTTAACGACGCTCGATTTGTCGCTGGCTTCAGGTGAGGAGATCCCGATCGAAGAGCGTGATCCGATGGAGGTGACTCACATTCGCGATCATCAACTCGCGCCGGACGGCATCAACGTTCACAATCCGGCGTTCGACGTGACGCCGCATCAATTTATCGCTGCGATAATTACCGATAAGGGTGTGGCGAGACCACCGTACGTAGAGAGTTTGAAGAAGTTATTTGAGCCGCAGATGAACGCGGATTAAACCCGGACTTAAATCGCGTTATCAGCGTTTCGATTTAAACCAGTCGATCGTGCGGTGCAATCCTTCACGCAGATCGACTTTTGACTCGTAGCCGAGCAGTTCGCGGGCCATGGTGATGTCCGCGAGACTGTGGCGCACATCGCCAACGCGCGGTTCGAGATATTCGGCGGTGACATCCTGCTGGCCCATCAGTTCCTTTAACTCCGCCAAAAGCTGATTCAACGTGATCCGCTGACCGTTTGCGACGTTGATCACTTTGCCCGATGCTTCCTTTGCAGCGGCCGCGCTGAGATTGGCAAAGACAACGTTGTCGATGTACGTGAAATCACGCGACTGTTCCCCGTCGCCGTAAATCACCGGACGTTCATTCGACAACAGCACGCTGATAAAACGTGATACGACACCAGAGTACTGCGAGCCGGGATCCTGGCGGGGTCCAAACACGTTGAAGTAACGCAGCGAAACCGTCTCCAGCCCGTAAACTCGCGTAAACGCCCGGCAATAATACTCACCAACCAATTTCGCTACCGCATACGGCGACAATGGATCGGGTCGCATCTCTTCAGACTTCGGCAACGTTGGTTGATCGCCATACGCCGAGCTCGACGCCGCATAAACCACGCGCCTCACGCCGCGATCGCGTGCCGCGACGAGTAAAGAGAAAGTGCCGTCAACTGATGCGATGTGAGTTTGACGCGGAGCTTCAACCGAGCGCGGTACCGAGGGGATTGCCGCTTCGTGAAAAACCAGCTCGACGTTTTCGAGCACCTTATTCAGCAGCTCCTCATTCGCTACGCTGCCCTGGATGAAATCGACGTCGCCACCAATTTCGTCGATGTTCTCGCGATGACCCGTCGACAAATCGTCCAGCACGCGAACACGCGCGCCATCTCGGGTGAGTGCGGCAGCGATGTGAGAGCCGATAAAACCGGCGCCTCCTGTGACGAGAGCTATTCCTGAAAGTGGCATCCGTTTTTACCTGCCCACGCCTACGTATTCAAAACCCATTTCGCGCATGTCTTCCGGCTCGTAAATATTTCGCAGGTCGGCGATTTTAGGAGTTGTCATAAGATCGCGAATGCGCATCATGTCGAGGGCCCGAAACTGGTTCCACTCGGTAACGAAGACGAGGGCATCAGCGCCTTGTACGGCAGCATACTCGTCGTCGGCATAAGCGATCTCCGGCAGCAACTTCATCGCCTCATGTCTCGCAACCGGATCGTAGGCGCGCACCGTTGCGCCATCCTCGAGCAGGCTGCGGATGATTCCGACTGCGGGCGCTTCCCGCATGTCGTCGGTCTCGGGTTTGAAGGCGAGTCCCAACACCGCGATCTTCTTTCCGTTGAGCGGGCCAACAAGCTTGCGGATCTTCGTCAGCATCTCGCGTGCTTGCCGGTGATTTACTTCAATCACGGCGTCGACGATCAGTGAAGCAGCGTCGTAATGTTTGGCCACTGAAGCGAGCGCTCGAGTGTCTTTCGGAAAACAGGAACCGCCGAAGCCTGGACCAGGATGCAGAAACTTGCTGCCGATGCGTTTGTCCATGCCGATCGCGCGCGCGACGTCGTGAACGTCGCAACCGATCTTGTCGCACAGGTTCGCAATCTCATTGATAAACGAAACCTTCGTCGCGAGAAAAGCATTCGCAGCGTACTTGGTGAGCTCGGCTGCTTCGAGTGAAGTGATCACAAACGGCGCTTCGATTAGATAAAGCGGGCGATATAAGTCTTTCATGATGGCGATCGCTTCTTCGTCGCGACTGCCGATCACGACACGATCGGGACGCATGAAGTCGTTAAGCGCGGCGCCTTCTCGCAGAAACTCCGGATTCGAAACGACGCCGAAGTTCGCGCGCGTCTTCTTGTGCTCGCTGATCAGCGAGCGAATGTGTTCGCCGGTACCGATCGGCACTGTCGACTTCGTTACCACGACCTTGTAGCCGTTCATGTACTCGGCAATAGACAGCGCTGCCTGTTCGACATAACTCATGTCCGGAGATCCGTCCGGCTTTGGCGGGGTACCGACGGCGAGAAAGATGACGAGTGCCTGCTCGACGGCCTGGCGAACGTCAGTGGTGAATCTGAGACGACCGGCCTGGGTATTTTTTAAGACGAGCTGCTCGAGGCCCGGTTCGTAGATCGGCATCACGCCTTTGAGCAACCGTTCGATCTTATCTTCGTCGACGTCGACACAAGTGACATCGACACCAAATTCGGCAAAACATGCGCCCGTTACGAGACCTACATAACCAGTACCAATTACAGCAATATGCATTTAACTACTTTCCGACATTCAAAACCTTGCGGGTCACGCGTGTGGATCGCGTGACCCGCAAGGTCAATTTTGCTGACCGCAGCGCTGGTTACCAGTGCCACAGTGTTTTTACTCAAAACCTGACGAAATACTTACTTGGTCGGGCTGACTACGGTAACGCTGCCGCCGAAGTTAAGGTCGTTATTGTGGAATGCGGCATAAAGAACACCTGCCACAGCGCCGCCAACAGCCAGCAGCAACACGGCCAACGCGCCACCGCTCATATCATCGTCGTCATCGTCGGTCTGCGGATTCGGCGTTCCAGCGGTTGCACTCTCACCAGCCGCAACATGCTTCGTGGCGCCACCGGCCTTGAACTCCGCAACGCCGGACAAGGTCGCCATTGAAGTGCGTCCCTTAAGAGCACTGACGCTGAATGAAGTAGCCTGACTGCCATCCACGACAACCGTGCCATCCTTGGTAGTCAAATTAACCGTGGTTCCGGCAAACGTTGATACCTGAGCGCTACCGGTTTCAAGTAAGGCGGTAATGCTGTTGTTCGCAAAACTGAGGCGAAGATTGGTGTTCGGTGCGAGTTCAACTCGGCCAACCTTGCTGATGCTCACTGAAGCGCTGCTTTGTGCCGCGGTGCTGATGGTTGAGTCGGTGAAGATCGTGCCACCGGAAATCATCTTTTGGCCGTTAACTGTGACTTGCCCGGAAACTGACAGCTCGCCCGACGCCTTGGCGCCTGGCGCGGCCAACACTACCATTGAGTAAACACTCAAAACGGCAACCGCCACAGTAGTCGCGATGGCCTTGCGACTCCAAGATTTGCTGATCATTAACTTTCCTCCCGTATAGTGAAACACAAAGGTCTTAATTGCGTACCGCGACAACACGAACAGTCGTGGGAAAACAAATAGGTTGGTTAGCAACCTCGTTCAGAGCCCGGTAATGCTTGGGATTTTTGGCCTCTGGGCCACTAACACTGGATTTATTACACTAATACAAGCCCTCTGTCAACAATCATTTGGCTTAACTTTGCCACAAAACTGTGTCAGGCCTTGGCCTTGTTTGGAGGCCACGGATTAACACAGATGAACACGGATATTTTTTATATCTGTGTCCGTCCGTGTAAATCCGTGGCTTAATTTCCTACGGTTGTCGGACGGCGGAGGATTTCTCGGTGAGTTCCGCCTGTTCGTACGGATCCAGACGTGCAAAGAGGTAAAAAGCCTCACCTGCCCTCACCATCCCGAGGTAGCGGAAGGTATTTCGCACCACATCACCGGCCTTGAGATGGGCGATTTGCGGAGGATTTGAGCCAAAAAGCAGGTTCATCTCGTTTCCCGACACCGCCTCCAGCTCGGGCAAATAGTCGTTATGAGTCTCACGAGCCAAGCGTATGGCCATCTGACGTAACGCCCTGATACGGTTGGAATTGCGACGATAATAGGATGCGCTGACCTCGTGCCGGCTGTTTCGATCGTCAACTACTTCCTGCTCGTTCTTTAAATATCCGAGATAGGCACGAACCACTGGCCCAAATTCGTCGTCTGAGTATTGAACGGTCTTGCGGGCTTGAACGGAAGTGAACGTACAGAAAGCTACTAACACAAAAGCGATGAATCTTCCCGTGAACGTTGCCATGACCTTGCTCCTGGCGGGAGGTAATCCTATTTTTTCATTGTGGCCCACGAATTATATCAATAGTCGGATTAAGTAAATTGCACGCGTCTTTCAGCAATGTTACATTGATCTTCGTTTTCCGTTAAGTGGCATGTCTTCTTCAGATCCGCAAGCCTCTTTATCCCAGAAGAACATAGCACTCGGCGTCTGTGGCGGTATCGCTGCGTACAAAGCTGTCGAAGTGTTGAGAGGTCTGCAGCGCGCGGGTTGTGCAGTACGAGTCGCGATGACGAAGAGGGCGTGTGAGTTTGTGCAGCCGCTCACGTTTCGCGCACTATCGGGCAGCCATGTCGTGGTTGACGATTACGCGCCTGATAATCCTGATCCGATCGCTCACATCACGTTTTCACAGACAGCGGATCTCTTGATCGTCGCGCCGGCGACGGCGAATATCATTGCGAAGTTTGCGAACGGAGTGGCGGATGATTTTCTGAGCTCGACGTATCTTGCGTGTTACGCGCCGGTGCTGATTGCGCCTGCGATGAATACGACGATGTGGGAGCATCCGGCAACGCAGCGCAACCT
>DATENQ010000156.1:0-6627 GCA_035275005.1 Pyrinomonadaceae bacterium
TGCCGAAACATCTTTCGATTGAAGAGGCGATCAGGTTTATCGAGTCTCCCGATGAAGAGACGGATCTTGGGAAGCGTGATCGCGCGATGCTCGAGTTGATGTATGCGACGGGCGTGCGTGTGGCGGAGTTGACGACGCTGAGTCTCGCTGACGTTGATTTTGGAAATCAGTTGATACGCGTGACAGGGAAGCGCAGGAAGCAGCGGATCGTACCGTTTGGCGAGCCGGCGGGTGTGGCGATTCGAAATTATCTCGTGATTCGCGACAAGTTTCTCTTGAACGCGCCGTTCTCGAAGCGTGATGAAGAGGCGTTGTTTCTGAATTACCAGGGCACGCGAATCACAACGCGCTCGGTGGGGCGGATGGTTGAAAAGTACATACGACTCTGCGCGGGCATGCACAACATTAGTCCGCACGCGTTGCGACATTCGTTCGCAACGCACCTACTCGACAGCGGCGCCGATCTTCGCGACATCCAGGAGCTGTTGGGCCACGCACGTCTCTCAACGACGCAAATCTACACTCACGTTTCGATGGAAAAGTTGATCGAGGTCTACGACAAAGCACACCCAAAGGCATAAGGACGCCAACAAAATAGAACAAGTCAGGAAGAGGGGCTTACCCCCGCAGTTTGAATTCGATGAGCGGGGGCAAGCCCTTCTTCCTGACTTGTTCTTTATTTAGATTAGAGTTCTTTCTAGATTCTTGCTTTCGGTAGATTAAAGTGTAGGTAGATCGTCTTCGCCGTTGGCGCTTTCGATGGCGGCCTGGCAGACGGCGTCGTAGCGTGCGGTGGGTAGGGCTTCGAGGCGACGCTCGTCGATTGGTTGGCTGCAACGCGCGCAGATGCCGTAACTTCCTTCCTTGATACGCAAGAGCGCCTGATCGATATCGGCGACAACTTTTGAACTGCGTTCACCAAGTCGCAGCGCGATCTCTTTGTTCAAATCCTGTACGGATAGATCCACGCTGTCTTTGACGCCATCATCGTAAAGCTCGAGCGCCGCCGCTTGATCGGTACGGATCTGTTCGGTGTTCTGGCGTAACTGGTTGAGAAGAAGATTCTGGAAGTGTTTCAGTTTTTCTGCGTCCATCTAAGTTACATGCGCTTCGCAAATTTTAGTGCGCGCCAGTATAACATTAGACATCGCCAACGGAATCCGGAATCGGTTCGGACACGTGGATCAAACGGGGCTGCGACGATCTGGAGCGTCTCGCAACCCAAGCAAGAAAACGCCGGATCGCAAGTGCCAGTCCTGTAACGACCAGCACTGCGCCACCAGTCGAAACAAGCCCGGCGATCGTTTGTCCAAATATTCCCGCCACCTCGCCGGTGTGCGCGAAGCGCAGAATCGATCGAAGCTGACGACCGCGAGTGTTCGCGGAGAAAGGTTCCCAACGAGCCACCTCGCCCGTCGCACGATCTATAACAAGCTGAGCTCGCTTTTGTGGTTGTCCGCCGGTGCCACGATCGATATTAAACGTAAGTTGAGCGGCTGTAGCAGCGGGCAGTTGCAGTGAGATGCTTTGCCAGTCGCTAACCTGTTGTTCGGCACGAGACCATGCTGAGTTGAGATTCTCGAAAGTAGTTTGCGCTGCATTATCTCGAGGAGCAGCCGCCGGTTGATTGGGGCGCGGCGCAGGCGGTGTCTCACCAACGACGCGATACACAAGATTTCCAGCCCACGTATACGAAATCACGACCGCAGAAAGAACCACAATGAAGAGCGGGACGGCAGACCAGAAACCGATCACGTTGTGCCAGTTGAAATCACGTGCCTTCGACTGCAAACCGCGACGAAACCACGTCACATTTCGTATCGACTTTAAATTCCAGTTGCGCGGCCACCAGAGATAGAAGCCGCTCATCACGAGAAACAGGAAACCGAGATTACAAGCGCCCGTGATCGCGCGCGCGACGTTGCGATTATCACCTTTTGCGCCCAGCCAGCGATGCCAGTCAGTGACACTGCGAAAAAACGCGCGAGTTCGTTGCGAGCCTTCACCGAGAATCGCGCCTGTATAAGGATTCGCGAATAATGTGGTTTCACGACCGAAGCCGATCTCGGCGGGCGCCTCGGGATCTGACTTCAGAGTTATCGCCGTCGGAGCTGCCCCGCGTGTCTCGCGTGCTCTAGCAAGCAAAGTTTCGATCGGAAGGTGTTGCGCTCCGGCAGCCGGAGGTGCTGAGCGGTAACCACGCGTGTCAGCCCACGAAGTGATCTGCTTTTCGTAACTCAACAAAACCCCGGTCACACACATGATCAGGATCACGACTCCCGCGATCGTGCCGACCGGTAAATGACACCAAAAAATTATCTTGCGAAAGGTAGCGCCGGTAGTCATGAACTAGAACCTGGCGATCAGGGCAACGCGAGCGCCACGCGACGCACCGGGCGAGATGTTATTGTTGCCGTCGGCGTTCAGATAGTAAGTCGTGCCAAACAGGTTCTGCACGTTTGCCTGAAGACGCCATCGTTCGGTAATGGAGAAGAACACGGCCGCATCCGCTCGTGTGTAACCCGGCAGAACGACACTGTTATCGACCGATGCAAACATGTCTGACCGGTGGATGATGCCCAGGCCAAGTCCGAGCCTCGGAAGCACTCTGTAGTTGTTCCACAACGAGAAACTGTGATGCGGCACAAGTGCGACCTGCGCGCCCTGGACTGCGGAGACGGTCGCGCTGCTGATGAACGCATCCTGATAAGCGTAACCGCCTGCAACGCTCCACTTCGGCGTAACAAAACCGTTGAGTCCCAACTCGAATCCATTCGTCCGTTGACTACCGGTTTGCAGGATGCGAGTAGGGTCGTTTGGATCGGTGGCTCGCGTATTCGTGCGATCTTGCCGGTAGAGCGCCGTGGTAAAGGCCAGGTTGCGACGGATGTCCCACTTCATTCCGAGTTCGTAGTTGGTAAATTTCTCTGGTTTGACTTGTTGCGTGATAACCGTCAGTTGCGAGAACTGATCGCCGGAGCTCGGCAGGTAAGCAATACCGTAATTCGCGTACACCGACATCTCGGTAACTGGCTTGACGATCACACCCGCGCGCGGCGAAGCGAGACGATCGAGTCGTCTTAGATCCTGGTTGTTTCGGTTGTTATGGAATTGCAAATCGAAATAATCGAAGCGCACGCCCGTTACGACTTGTAGATAACGATTGACCTCGATCTGGTCCTGAACGTACGCGGCGCCGAGATTTGTCTTAATGTGGTTGTCGGCGTCAGTAGCATTCTGTCGATATGTAATCGGAATATCGATCGTCGGATTCGATAACGGCGCCAGGATGCTTGTGGTTGTGTTATTGAAAAACCCGGTGTGCCGGAGATTGTCTGTTAACTGACGCCCCACTTCTGCTCCGAAGAGAAAATTGTGACGCACAGTTCCGGTCGTCGCCATAAACGTCACGTCGGTTTGATTAAAAAGATTCTGGCGCTTGGTGGCGTTGTTGTAGCTGGAGATCGAAACGAAGTTTTTGTCTGCTGTGACGGCGCCCGGAACGTAGTTTTCATAGAAGCGATCGTAGTCGCCAAACATGGTGCGGTTGCGGATGTTGAACCGGCCGGCCTGGTGATCGATATTAGCCGAAGCAAGATTTACACCCACTTGGGCCCGACTGTTATCCGGATTTCCGAAGAAGGTCTCGATGGGAACGTCTACCGGTCTTCCCTGAAAAGATGGAATGCCGCGATCGGTAACGCGTCCATCGTGAAAGTATTCATAAGAGAGTTTGACTGCCGTCTTTGGACCAAGAATCAATGTAGCCGTGGGATTCACGCCGTAGCGTTCCAGATCCACGTGTTGCCGGAAGCTGCCCGAATTTTCATAAAGACCGTTGACTCTAAACGCGAACTTGTTGCCGAATGGCTGATCGAAATCTCCAGTGAAGCGCTTGTTGCCGAAAGAGCCACCCTGGAGAGTGATTTCGCGCAACGAAGTGAAGCCGGCCTCTTTAGTAACGCGATTGACAACTCCGCCACCGCCGCCACGCCCAAACATCATGGAGTTTGGTCCTTTAAGAGCTTCAACGCGCTCGACGTTGTATAGGTCGCGATAGTACTGAACGTCGTCACGTACGCCATTCAGAAAGAAGTCGGCGCTGGTGCTGTTACCGCGGATGACGAGTTGGTCGCGATTGTTCTCTCCCTGATGCGACGTGATTCCCGGAACGTAAGCTACTACGTCTGACACGCTTAACATCGACTGATCTCGAATCTGTTCTTTGGTCACTACGGAGATCGATTGCGGAATGTCGCGTAACGCTGTCAGGGTCTTCGTGGCGGTATTTACTGCGCTCACGCCATAAGCATCGGTGATCGTGACGGATGCGCTTGATGGAGCGACGGATAAAATGATTTCCAGCGGCTGGGAACTCTGAACTGCCATGGGGTTCACCGTTTCAGTTGCTTCCGAGAAGCCGTCGGCCAACACACGCACGTTATATTCGCCGGGCTCGAGCGTGAGAATGAACTCACCATTCCGATCTGAGATGGCTGAGGAAGAGGAAAGTCCACTCGCAGAAGCCGAAATATCGGCGCCGGCGACGGCAGCCCGATTTGGATCGACTACCTTACCGCGCAATAGCATCTTTTTGCCGGTTGGCGCCTGTGCAAACGCTGCTGTGACCAGAACTGCGGCGCAGAGAAGACAAAAAGAAGAGCGATAAATGATCGAAAGCATGACGCGAACCTTTCTACGAAGGAATGCAGAAGCTCTGATTGGTCCTGAGTTAGTCCGAAATTGAAATCCGATTTCAATTTCAGGGTAAGCAGGATAATTGAGAAGTGCAGGGTTGGTCAAGTCTCAATTTGACGATGGAGCAATGCGGCGAGCAGGGGGATCGTGAGCTCGTGATGACCGGTGATCGAGAAACCTTTGCCCGCGCCGTTTTCAGTGGGACGGCGCACGACGTTGGTTAAAGGACGGTACGATTGAATGAAGTCGAAATTTGCCGTTGTGATGTCTGAAAGTGTGTGGCCGAGATTACGAACGAGGGTTACGCATTTGAGGAACACTTCGGGAAGTACGACTGCGGATCCGACGTTCAGATAAACTCCGCCGCCGTCCATTCTTCTCACTAATTCTGCGAGGCAGCGAAAATCTGTGTGTGTTGTGGCGCCGAGGGCTGCGCCGTCGAAGCTCGGATGGAAGTGTGCGATGTCGCCGCCGATGGTGATGTGTGCGGTGAACGGAATCTTAGCTTCGTACGCGGCGCAAAGAAGAGAGTAGTCGCGATGCTTTGGATTCTGTGCGAGCAGAGCCCGACCTACTGCTTCGCCCAATCCGATCTGATCGCGCGCACCATCACGCGCGGCGCCGTTGAGTAGTTGTCCCGTCTCTTCAGCTCCGCCGAAGACGCCTTCGGAAAGTGTTGCATCGACGTCTTCAGAGGTTGAGCCAACCATCGCGATCTCAGCGTCATGGACCAGCACCGATCCATTCGCCGCGATCGCCGAAACATAGCCGCGCTTCATCAGGTCGATCACGAGTGGCGCAAGACCAGTCTTGATCACATGCCCCCCGATTCCCCAGATAATCGGTTTCTTTAACTCACGCGCACGTTGAATCCGATTGGTAAGCTCACGCAGCGACTGCACCGCCAGCAGATTCGGCAAGCTTTCAAGAAACTCTTCCAAAGATGAATCCCCACTCACCGGCTTGGCAAAATCACTTAGGGAAACTTTGCTGCTGCGTGAAGCAAGCGGGTAGGTTTTAACCCCATCGAGTTTGAGAGGTTTTAGATCGTCGTCGTAGATTGATGGCAAATGTCAATCCTCTGCCACAGATTTTCACTGATAGATACGGATCGGCCAAAAGTATAGCACGCTATTTATGGCCGTTGCCGTTGCGGGTCAGTCGTCCATTAAGCAGCGGGCGGAGGACGTGGCCGGTATGGGAGCGGCGGGAGCGGGCGACTTCTTCGGGGGTGCCGGCGGCGACGACGCGGCCGCCGTGCTCGCCGCCTTCTGGTCCAAGATCGATGATGTAGTCGGCTGATTTGATTACGTCGAGGTTGTGCTCGATCACCAGGACGGTGTTGCCCAGCGAGACCAGGCGCTGAAGGACGTCGAGCAGCTTGTGAACGTCGGCGAAATGCAATCCGGTGGTGGGCTCGTCGAGGATGTAAATGGTCCTGCCGGTAGCGCGCTTTGAGAGCTCCTTGGCGAGTTTGATACGTTGTGCTTCGCCGCCGGAAAGCGTCGTCGCCGATTGGCCCAACTTGATGTAACCGAGTCCCACGTCAAGCAACGTTTGCAGCTTCTGATTTATCTGCGGAATGTTTTCGAGTAGCGGCAGCGCTTCTTCGACTGTCGTGTCGAGCAGGTCGGCGATCGACTTGCCTTTATACTTCACCGCCATCGTCTCGCGGTTGTAGCGCGCGCCGCGGCAAACGTCGCAGAGCACGTAGACGTCGGGGAGGAAGTTCATCTCGATGCGCTTCATCCCGTCGCCTTCGCACGCCTCGCAACGTCCGCCTTTGACGTTGAAAGAGAAGCGTCCGGGTTTGTAACCACGCTCACGCGATTCGGGTAACATCGCGTAGAGTTCGCGGAGTGGCGTGAACAAGCCTGTGTACGTCGCAGGATTCGATCTCGGCGTACGTCCAATGGGTGATTGGTCGAT
>DATENQ010000157.1:0-4043 GCA_035275005.1 Pyrinomonadaceae bacterium
GTGTTGTTCGGCGAGTTTCAGGCGATCCGCGAAGGCGATCTCGTCAAGCGCACCGGACGCATCATGCAGGTGCCCGTCGGCGACGCGCTTATCGGGCGCGTGGTCGACTGCCTCGGCAATCCGATCGATGATGCTGGTGCAATCGTTACCGACCACTACTATCCGGTTGAGCGCATCGCTCCCGGTGTGGTCGACCGGCAGCCTGTGAAAGAGCCACTGCAGACTGGTCTCAAGGCTATCGACGCGATGGTTCCGATCGGTCGCGGCCAGCGCGAGTTGATCATCGGCGATCGCCAGACCGGAAAAACGGCAGTCGCGGTCGACACGATCATCAACCAGAAAGGCAAAGACGTAATCTGCATCTACGTCGCGATTGGTCAAAAAGCTTCGACGGTGGCCCAGGTCGTGAAGACGCTTCAGGATTTCGGCGCGATGGACTACACCATCGTGATCAAGGCGACGGCTTCGGATCCGGCGGCGATGCAGTTCCTCGCGCCTTATTCCGGCGCGGCGATGGGTGAGTACTTCCGCGACAATGGCCGGCACGCGCTCACCATCTACGATGACCTTTCCAAGCAAGCCGCGGCGTATCGTGAAATCTCGTTGTTGCTACGACGCCCACCGGGCCGCGAAGCCTATCCCGGCGACGTCTTTTATCTGCACTCGCGCTTGCTGGAACGTGCCGCAAAACTTTCCGACGTTAAAGGTGGCGGTTCACTGACGAGCTTGCCGATTATCGAGACGCAGGCCGGCGACATTTCCGCGTACATTCCGACCAACGTGATTTCGATTACAGACGGTCAGATCTTTCTCGAAGCTGACCTTTTCAACAGCGGCTTCCGTCCGGCCATCAACGTCGGCAACAGCGTTTCGCGTGTAGGTGGTTCGGCACAGATCAAAGCGATGAAGCAGGTTGCGGGAACGCTTCGTCTCGACCTGGCCCAGTTCCGCGAGCTGCAAGCTTTCGCGCAGTTCGGTTCTGATCTGGACAAGGCGACACAAGCACAGCTCGCTCGCGGACAACGGCTGACAGAAATATTGAAACAGCCTCAATACCAGCCGATGGACGTCGAGAAGCAGGTGCTGGGGATCTGGGCCGCGACCAATGGCTACACAGACGATGTCGCCATCGACGACATTCGCCGGTTCGAAACCAGCCTGCTGAAATTTGTCGAGAGCTCGCGCCCGGGTCTACTCTCCGACCTCCGCGAACAGAAATCGTTGACTGAAGACATCAAGGCCGGACTGAAGCAGGTCCTCGAAGACTTCAAAGTCGAATGGCAAAAGGGACCGACGACAGATTTCCCGACGGCTCCGGCCAGATCGGCTACAACTGCGGCCGCTCCGACTGCGTAACGAGTTAAACGATGCCGAACCTTCTGGACATTCGCCGGCGCATTAAGTCGGTAAAGAACACGCAGCAGATCACGAAGGCCATGAAAATGGTCTCTGCGGCGAAGCTCAAACGCGCGCAGGATCGCGTCATGATGGCGCGTCCGTTTGCGAACAAGATGGGCGAGGTCCTGGGCGAGCTCGCCAGCCGAACCGATCAGGATTTTCATCATCCGCTACTCGATCTGCGCGGCGATCAGCGTTATCTGCTGGTCCTGATCACGGCCGATAAAGGTTTGTGTGGCGGGTTTAATACCAATCTCACGAAGGCGGCGCAGGCCTTCATGCGTGAGAACCCTGACAAGAACGTCGAGCTCATGGCCATCGGTCGAAAGGGCCGCGACTTTTTCCGCAGTCGCCACGCGACGATTACGAGTGAGTTTCTTGGTTTGACAGGGAAGGGCCGGGTCGAGTTTTCGGAAGCGCTGGAGGTGGCCCAGACCATCATCAAGGAGTACACCGAAGACAAAGAGATCGATAAAGTCTTCCTCATTTACAACGAGTTCAAGTCGGTACTTTCACAGCGCGTAGTGCTCGAACAGTTGCTGCCTGTTTCGCGCGCCGAAGCTGGGCAGGAAGAAGAGAAGCCTCAGCAAGCTGCAAATCTCGTCGATTACATCTACGAGCAGCCGGCCGAGCAGATGTTCACCACGCTTCTGCCGCGTCTGATTCAAACGCAGATCTTTCGTGCGTTGCTGGAATCCGTTGCGTCGGAACAAGGCGCGCGCATGACGGCGATGGATTCCGCGTCAAAGAACGCGAGTGAGCTGATCGAAAGTTTGACGCTCAACATGAACCGCATTCGCCAGGCTGCGATTACAAACGAGATCATCGAAGTCGTTTCCGGCGCCGCCGCCCTCTAACCTGAACGATGATTAACCACAACGACACTAAGACACAAAAAAATAAATTTGTGCCTTGGCGTCTTTGTGGTTAAGTGCTGTCGTGCGCAGGTTTCTAAGTCGCTACCTTCCGCTTGTCGCCTGGCTCGCTTTTATTTCTTACGCCTCCACCTCCAGTTTCTCCGCCAGCAACACGTCGCGCATTATTGGACCACTCGTCCTATGGTTGTTTCCAAACACCAGCGCGGAGACGCTTGCCACCATCCAGTTCTTCACTCGAAAAATTGCGCACTTCACCGAGTACGCGATTCTCGGCCTTTTGGCTGCGCGTGCTTTTTGCACCTCGCCGAACCCTGCGATCAGCCGGCGCTGGTTCTGGATCTCCGCGGCGCTGATTATCGTTTACGCCTTAATCGACGAATATCACCAGAGCTTTGTGCCCAGCCGCACCGCCTCCATTTTCGACAGTTTTATCGATATGTCGGGCGGCCTGGTTGCCCTGATTTTCCTTCGCAAAAGAGCCGCGGTTTTCGCTGATAAACACTGATCTGTATAATCAGGTCAAATCTGCTCAGAGTGAGGCCAAAGATGGGAATACTTGATCGCCTAAGTCCGACGTCACAATTCATCGAAGTCATCGAGTGGCTCGACGACTCTCCAAACACCCTCTTGTACCGGTTTCCGGTCAAGGATCAGGAAATCAAAAACGGAGCGCAGCTCATCGTCCGCGAATCGCAGGCGGCGGTTTTTGTACACGAGGGACAGATCGCCGATCAGTTCCCCCCGGGCCGTTACACGATCGATGGCGGCAACACACCGATCCTCTCAAAGCTCGGCGCCTGGAAGTATGGCTTCAACTCGCCGTTCAAAGCAGAGGTTTACTTCGTTAACACCAAACAGTTCACTGATCTGAAGTGGGGCACGCCCAATCCGATCATGATGCGCGATGCTGACTTCGGTATGGTCCGTCTGCGCGCGTTTGGCATTTACTCGATGCGCGTCGCCGATCCACAGGCGTTCATCAAGGAGATCGCAGGAACGAGTGGGCGGTTCGTCACGGAAGACGTTGAAGGTCAACTGAAGCGCACGTTAGTGAGCGGCTTCAGCGATGCTCTCGGTGAATCGAAGATCGCGGCGCTCGATCTGGCGTCAAACTACGACGAGCTCGGCAAGTTCATTCGCGTCAAGCTGAATGAAGAGTTCAAGACTTTCGGACTCGAGTTGACCAAGTTCGTCATCGAAAACATTTCGCTGCCGCCGGAAGTCGAAGCGGCGATGGACAAGCGCACTTCGATGGGCGTGATTGGCGACGTGGGGCGTTACGCGCAGTTTCAAGCGGCCGACGCGATGCGCGATGCGGCGCAGAATCCGGGCGGCGGTGCGGGCACGGGTGTTGGACTCGGCGCCGGCTTTGCGCTCGGAAATGCGATGGCTGGCGCGATGAGCGATGCGATGAAGGGTGCGAAGGAAGGCAGTGGTGGTGCGGCTGCTACTCCCGCCGGCGTGCCTTGTCCGAAGTGTGGTCATCAGAATGCGCCCGGCGCGAAGTTCTGCACGGAGTGTGGCGCCAAGCAGGGTCCAGCCACGTGTGCGAATTGTCAGGCTGAGCTGACTCCCGGTGCGAAGTTCTGCAACGAGTGCGGCCAGAAGGTTTAAGACATCTGCCACAGATTTCACGGATGAACACAGATTAAAATAAATCCGTGTTTATCTGTAAAATCTGTGGCTAATAAAGGTGCGAATGTTCAAAGGGTTGACGCGTCCACGCCGGGTTGTCATCACCGGAATGGGGTGTGTCACACCGCTCGG
>DATENQ010000158.1:0-13686 GCA_035275005.1 Pyrinomonadaceae bacterium
CCTATTTCCTACAGCGACGCGGGCGTGGACATCGATGCCGCCACGCGCGCGACAGACCGGATCAAAGAGCTCGCGCGACTGACATTCAACGAGCGCACGCTTTCGGAGATTGGAAGCTTTGGCGGAATGTTTGACGGCGCGTTTCCGGGTCTGAAGCAGCCGGTGCTCGTCGCTTCCGCAGACGGCGTCGGGACCAAGCTCAAGATCGCTTTCGCTACCGGAGTTCACAACACGGTCGGACGCGACCTCGTGAATCATTGCGTCAATGACATCCTCGTGCAGGGCGCGCGCCCGCTTTTCTTTCTGGACTATATCGCGACGGGAAAGTTGTCGCCGGATGTCGTCGCGAGCATCATCGAGGGCGTGACGAACGGTTGCCGCGAGAATGGTTGTGTGCTGCTGGGCGGCGAGACAGCGGAGATGCCGGGTTTTTACCAGGAAGGTGAATACGACATTGCCGGTTTCATCGTTGGCATAGTCGATCGCGAGAAGATCATTGACGGCAAGACCATCGCGCCCGGAGACGTTTTGTTGGCGCTACCGTCCGCGGGACTGCACACGAACGGCTACTCGCTCGCTCGCAAACTCTTTTTCGAAGTTGCTGGTTACGAACCTCACACAGAGATAGCCGAGTTGGGTATGACCGCGGGCGAAGCACTTCTGCTGCCGCATCTCAGTTATCTGAAACCACTCGAGAGTCTGCTCGATCAGGGAGTCATCAAAGGTCTGGCCCATATCACGGGTGGCGGCCTCACCGACAACATTCCGCGCATTCTTCCCGAAGGCACAGCGGTGAAGATCGACAAAGACTCGTGGCCCACGCCGCCGTTGTTTGAGTTGCTGCGCCGGCTCGGGAACGTTTCGGAGAGCGAGATGTATCGCACATTTAACGTAGGGTTAGGAATGGTGATCGTCTGCTCGCCATCAGATGCAGGCGTAATTGAGCGCCATCTGCAAGCATGCTACCGCATCGGGGAAGTCGTGACTGGGAATCGTGAGGTGGTGATCTGAAAAACAGGATTGCGATTCTGATCTCCGGTCGCGGATCAAACATGCTTGCGTTGAGCGACGCTGTTAACAGCGGCGCCATTCCCAACACCGAGATCGCAATCGTGATCAGCGATCAGGCTGACGCACGCGGGCTGGATCTGGCCCGAGAGCGCGGGATCGAAACGCGCGTTATTGCCCGCCGCGGACGCAATCGCGAAGAGCACGAGCGCGAGATCATCTCGGTGTTGCGCGAGCATCAGGTGGATCTCGTTTGTCTGGCGGGTTACATGCGACTCTTGTCGCCGTGTTTTGTCGAGGCGTTCCGGATGCGAATACTAAACATCCATCCGAGCCTGTTGCCGGCTTTTCCTGGACTCGATGCGCAGAGACAAGCGCTCGCGCACGGCGTGAAAGTTAGTGGTTGCACAGTCCACTTTGTCGACGAGTCGCTCGATGGTGGCCCCATCATCGCCCAGCGCACAGTGCCGGTAATGGAAGACGACACGGTCGACACCCTCTCCGCGCGCATCCTCGAACAGGAACATCAACTCTACCCGGAGGCAGTAGCGAATATTCTAGCCGCAGATGAACGCAGATAAACGCGGATCTGAATTCAGATCTGTGTTATCCGCATTCATCTGTGGCTAAATTATTTTTTCCCTAGCGATTCTGCGCGTTGGTAGGCAGCCCAGACGGCTTTCGATAGCACCGTTCTCAAGCTGCCCTTTTCCATCTGATAGATCGCTTCCGCCGATGTGCCGCCGGGCGACGTGACCATGTTGCGTAACTCCGCCGGATGCTTGTGCGACTCGCGCGCGAACAAAACTGCTCCGAGCATCATTTGATGGACGAGCTCCTGCGCGACGTGCCTCGAAAAGCCCATGTGAACTCCCGCATCGATCAGCGCTTCCATCATCATGAAGATGTACGTTGGTCCAGTCGAGCTCAGCGCGGTAGCCATATCGATCTGGTGTTCGTTCTCGACGCGCACAGCTTTGCCGAGCGCCTCGAGCATCGCGCAAACCTGTCGCTCCTGCGTCTCATTCACTTCAGCGCTCGTGGTCCATGCCGTCACACCTTCGCCGATCTGCGCCGGCGTGTTTGGCATCGCGCGCACGATCGAAGCGTGCAATAACTCTTCGGCAATCGTGGCAATCTTCGCGCCCGCAACAATCGAGACGACCAGTTGCTCCTTCACCAGCGCACCTTTCAATTCTTCCAGCACGCCATGCAGACGCTGCGGCTTCACCGCGAGGACGAAGAGAGAGCTGTCGACGATTGCGTCGCGGTTGTTCTCAAACATCTCGACGCCATACTTCGCGTGCATCTCTTCGCGCCGGGCCTGCCGCGGATGACTGCCGGAAATCTGTTCGGGTCCAACAAGCTTCTTGCGCAGCAGTCCGGCAATTATCGCCTCCGCCATCACGCCGCAGCCGACAAAGGCCAAACGAGAGTTGCTGAGAGCATTTCTGTCTTCCATAAAAAGCAAAGATAGCGCACCCTCCGACAGTTAAGCTAATCTATCGGTTGATGACTACTTCGATGAATATCGACGAACAAGTTTCGTACCTCGCCAAGGGCACTGTGGAGGTAATTCGCGAAGCCGAGCTGCGCGCAAAGCTCGAGAAATCCGCCGCCACCGGCAAGCCTTTGCGCGTAAAACTCGGCGCTGATCCAACGGCCCCCGACATCCACCTGGGCCACACGGTCGTGCTCCGCAAACTGCGCGCCTTCCAGGAGCTGGGCCACACCGCGATTTTTCTGATCGGCGACTTTACCGGGATGATCGGCGATCCGTCCGGCAAAAGCGCGACGCGCCCGCAACTCACCCGCGAAGAGATCAACGCCAACGCCGAAACGTACAAGCAACAGATCTTCAAATTACTCGACCCGGAAAAGACTGTTCTCGAATTCAACTCGCGCTGGATGGACAACCTCGGATCCGCTGGTTTTCTGCGACTCTCTTCGCACGTCACCGTGCGACAAATTCTCGAGCGCGACGATTTTCAGCAGCGCCTCGAAGCGAACCGCCCCCTCGCGCTGCACGAAGTCATGTATCCGCTCGTGATGGCTTACGACTCCGTCGCGCTGGAGGCCGACGTCGAGATCGGTGGCACTGACCAAAAGTTCAATGTGTTGATGGGTCGCAACCTGCAAAGAGAGTACGGACAGGAGTCGCAGATCGCGACAATTATGCCGTTGCTGGAAGGCACTGACGGCGTGCAGAAGATGTCGAAGAGTTTGGGCAACTACATCGGCATCAACGAACCGCCGCAGGAGATCTTCGGCAAGGTGATGTCGATCTCTGACGATCTGATGTGGCGCTACTACGAGCTTTGCACCAATCTTACGGTGCCGGAGATAGCGGCGCTTCGTGAAGACACGCGTAATCCGCGTGACGCCAAAGTCGATCTCGCGAAGCGCATCGTGGCTGATTTTTACTCCGAAGCAGAGGCGCGCAAAGCTGAAGATGAATTCAATGCGATGTTTCGCAATAAGCAGGCGCCGGAGGATGTTGAGGAGCGAGCGTTGGCGTCAGGGACATGGAAGCTGCCGAAGCTGCTCGTGGAACTGCAACTTGCTCCGTCAATGGCAGAAGCGAGGCGACTAGTCGAGCAGGGCGGAGTGTATGTTGACGGCGAACGCAGCACGCAAACTGAGTTTAAAGTTAATCTTGCTCCAGATAGGCCGATTTTGATCCAGGTTGGGAAGCGACGTTTCGTGCGTGTGAGGGGTGAATAAAGTCAGCCGCAGATTACGCAGATAAAGCAGATTAATGTCAGCGACGCTCGCAACTGAAGACGTTTTAATCATCGAAACGCCGGAGCGTGTGCCGTTACACTTTGCGCTCGCGTCGATCGGAAATCGCTTTATCGCGTGTGCGATAGACCATGCGATTCAGGCACTGGCGCTGGGTCTGATCGCGATCAGCGCAGCCGTCCTCTTGAGTTTTCCATTCATCGAGCGAAGTATCTCGAGCGCGCCGAAGTGGGTGTTCGCGGTGATGGTCCTGCTGCTGTTTTTGGTGTTCGCGGGTTACTTCGCATTCTTCGAATGGATCTGGAATGGACAAACCCCCGGCAAGCGCTGGTTGAAGCTAAGGGTCATACGCGAAGACGGACGGCCCATTACTTTCTGGGAAGCGGCGGTGCGAAACCTGTTGCGCAGTTTCGACATGATGCCGATCCCGTTTTATTCGGTCGGATTGATCTCCGTCTTCTCAACCAATCGCGATCAGCGCGTCGGCGACATGGTGGCGGGCACAGTCGTAGTGCGTGAACGTGAAGCAGAAGCGCCCGCGTTTGCGCAGGTCTTCGCGGCGCCTGTGAGTGATCCGGCGCTGCGTCGCTCTTTCAAGCCCGTAGATTTCCAGGCGAGCTTGAGCAGCTTGACGGAGTCAGAGATTCAAGTGGTGGAAACTTTTCTGCGCCGCCGCTGGGATCTGGACGACGTGCCGCGGCAGTGGATGGCGTGGAGAGTTTCACTGCCGATACTTTACAAGCTGCGACCAACCTACGACGTAAACGCATTCACCTACGAAGGTTTCCTCGAAGAATTACTACACCGTTACCTCCAGGACCATCGTTTTAGAGGGTGATATTTAGCCGCAGATAGACGCGGATAAACGCAAATCAGAATCTGCGTTTATTCGCGTTCATCTGCGGCTAAAACGTTGCCAATTTGACGACCCATTGAGTCTCCGTTATCCTTCAAGGTTTCGATTCGACGAGAGTTTCATAATAGGGGATTTATACATGAGTAAGGACGTTTTCATACTGGGTGGAAAACGCACGCCGATGGGTGAGTATGTCGGCGTGCTGAAAGACGTTTCGGCAATTGATCTGGGGGCGGTGGCGGCGCGCGGCGCTTTGGAATCCACGGGTGTTCAGCCCGATGAAATCGATCACGCGGTAATCGGTAATGCACTGCAAACTTCCGGCGACGCGATTTATGGTGCTCGCCACGTTGCTTTGAAGGCTGGCGTGCCTTTTGATCGTCCGGCGTTGACTGTGAATCGACTGTGCGGCAGTGGCATTCAGTCGATCGTTTCCGGCGCACACATGATTCAACTGGGCGAGGCGCGCACGTGTCTCGTTGGCGGAATGGAATCGATGTCGCAGGCGCCGCACGTCATTCGTGGCGCGCGCACAGGCTTTGCGCTCGGGCAGGGAAAACTTGAAGACAGTTTGATGGTGGCGCTGCTGGACACTTATTGCAACACGCCCATGGCAGGCACTGCGGAAAACCTGGCGCGCAAGTTCGAGATTTCGCGTGAAGAACAGGATCGATATGCATTGCGATCGCAGCAGGAAGCGAAGCGCGCAAAAGACGCGGGCGTCTTTGCTGAAGAGATCGTCGCCGTCGAGGTGAAGACGCGAAAAGGATCGACTCAGGTTTCCGAAGACGATCACCCGCGACCGGAAACCACGCTCGAAGGTCTCGCCAAACTTAAACCAGCATTTGCTCATGACGGATTTGTGACGGCCGGAAACGCGTCGGGAATTGTTGATGGCGCGGCGGCCCTCGTGATTGCGGGCGAAGAGTTCGTCAAGCAGAAAGATCTCAAGCCGATGGGGCGGATCGTGAGTTGGGCTTATGCGGGCGTTGAGCCGGAGATCATGGGAATCGGGCCGGTGCCCGCGACTCGTGCCGCGCTCGCGAAGGCCGGTTTGTCATTGAGTGACATAGATCTCGTGGAAGTGAACGAGGCTTTCGCGGGGCAGTACCTGGCTGTGGAAAAAGAGTTGGGACTCGATCGCGCGCGCACGAACGTAAACGGTGGCGCGATTGCGCTAGGTCATCCGCTCGGAGCCACCGGCACTCGACTCGTTTTGACAGTGTTGCACGAACTTCACCGGCGCGGCGGACGTTATGGATTAGCGACCGCATGTATCGGTGGCGGGCAGGGCATTGCAATGATCGTTGAGCGCGTGTAAAAAACATAGGTCCTATATGACTATAGGACCTATAATCAGTGCGCGGGATCCGCGTCCTAAATTCTAGATTAAATCCAAATTCTTGGTACGCGTCGAATGGACGCTGCTCTCCCTTTGTAAGTTAACTATTGGCATAAATCGCTTTCGGGATCGAAAGCTTTATCCGGCACAAGTTTTGCGAATTTTTGGGCCGGCCTAGTCGCGACAACATCAACAACTCATTCTCTAAGGAGTTCCCCAGTATGGCGAAAATAGTAAAGGGCTGTTTTGTATGCCTGTTTGTGCTGGCGCTCAGCACAGTGGCCTTTGCCCAGTCGACCACCACCGGCTCGATCGGTGGCGTTGTAAGTAATCCCAATAAGGAAGTGGTGTCGGGCGCCGCAGTCACGGTCAAGAACATCGGCACCAACCAGGAAAGCAGTGCCACGACTGACGACAGCGGACGTTTCAAGGTCGCAAACCTGCAACCCGGAAACTATGCGGTCACCGTAAACTCGTCAGGCTTCAGTCCATCAACCATGGAAAACGTCGTGGTTGAAATCGGACGCGAGACGACCCTCGAAGTCGCGCTCAGCGTTGGCCCGGTAACCGGCACCGTAGACGTCAGTGCCGAAGCGCCGGTAATCAACACTACGCAGCAGGACTTCTCTACAAACATCAATCAAACTTCCATCAACGAGCTTCCCGTCAATGGACGACGCTGGTCCAACTTTGCCATTCTTACTCCCACCGCAGTTCCGGATGGCAATTTCGGTCTCATCAGTTTTCGCGGTATCTCAGGACTGCTGAACAACAGCACTGTCGATGGTGGCGACAACAACCAGGCATTCTTCTCAGAAGAGCGCGGACGCACGCGTGCCGGATACTCAATCAGCCAGGGTGCTATTCGCGAGTTTCAGGTCAACACCTCAAACTTCTCGGCTGAGTATGGCAGGTCCGCGGGTGGCGTTATCAACGCCATTACCAAGTCGGGCACGAATGAGTTTCACGGTTCGGGGTTCTTCTACGATCGCGACAACAAGTGGGGCGCGCGCAATCCGAATAGCTTCATAACCAGGCTAGTGAACGGAGTCACTACAAGAGAAGCTCTGAAGCCAAAAGACGTTCGGTATCAGTTTGGCGGTACGCTTGGTGGTCCAATCGTCAAGGACAAGTTGTTCTTCTTCTTCAGCTACGACGAGCAGCGACGTAACTTCCCCGGCATCGCGCTGTTTAGCACGCCCGGCTACCTCAACACCGTTTCCCGCACCACTCTTACTGCAAGAGGAGTTACAAACGCCCAGGTCGACGCGGCGTTGCAGTTCATCAACGATCAGACTGGTGAAGTGCCACGGCGTGGCGATCAGAGACTGTTCCTGCCGAAGATCGATTGGCAGCTGAACTCGAAGAACCAGTTCACGGCGACGTATAACCGCTTGCGCTGGAAATCGCCGGCGGGAGTTCAGACCGGCGCAACCGTGACTCGTGATCGTACTGGCTTTGGTGATGACTTCGTCGAGATCGATTCGCTGAACCTGCGTCTCGCTTCAACTCTCTCTAGCCAGCTCATCAATGAATTCCGTTTCCAGTGGGCCGACGAGCTGAACGCACAGTTTGCTCAAACTCCGCTTCCGGGTCAGCCGACTACGGCCAACGGGTTTTCACCGCAGATTACGTTGACCAACGGCATCACGATCGGCAAGGCCACGTCATTGGATCGGGTTGCTCTTCCTGATGAGCGACGTTTTCAATTCGCGGATACGATCACGTACACGACCGGTAACCACACATTCAAGTTTGGCACCGACATCAACCGCGTCCGTGACATCGACGATAATCTTTTCACCGGCGCCGGCTCTTACACGTACGGCAACATCAACGACTTCATTGTTGACTACACCAACTGGGTGACTAACGGAGCGCTGCGAGCGCAAGGAGTCGCGGCGCCAGCGGGTTCTCTTACCGGTAGGTGCAGTACGCTCCTTGCTTCACCAAACCAGGCGAACACACGTCTCGCTGGAAAATGCTTCACGAGTAGTTATTCGCAGGGTTTTGGCCAACCTCGTTTCGAAGAGAGAACTGTTGATTGGGCATTCTTTGCCCAGAATGACTGGCGCGTTTCGCCGCGGTTAACGCTGAACCTCGGTTTGCGTTGGGACTACGAACAGTTTCCGGAGCCGTTCCTCGTAAATCCGGCGTTGCCGCAAACGGGAAACCGGCCTGCGGATAAAAACAACTTTGGTCCGCGTCTTGGTTTCGCAACGGATCTCAGTGGTGATGGCAAGACCAGCCTGCGCGGCGGCTACGGAATGTACTACGGTCGTATCAACGGCACGATCATCATCAACTCACTTATCAACACGGGCCTCTCGACTGGGCAGGCAGTTAGCTCGGTGGCACAGGGGTGTCCTGGTAATGGAACCAGCACAACCTGCCCGACGGTCCCGAGCATTCTGCTCGGCAATCCAGCGGCTCCAATCTTCCCGAACATTTTGGCTTCGGCACCTCCGGGCTCGGCGGCCGTCAATTATTTCCGAGACGGTTTTCAGAATCCCCTAATCCACCAGGGTGATTTGGTCTTCGAACGCGAAGTGGCACGAAATACCGTCGTATCGGCCAGTTACCTTTTCAGCTTCGGAAATCATTTAACGACTTTCGTTGACACCAACCTGACTCCGCCAACCGCACGACGCAGCGTAAACGTTGTCGATGGCCCATTTGCTGGTCAAGTTTGGAATTTCCCGTATTACGCGGGCAGCGCCAGACCAAATCCCGCTTTCGGCAATATTCTCGAGATCCGCGACAGCGTCTCGACCAAGTATCACGCGCTGGTGTTGCAGGCTAATCGGCGTCTGACGCATGGTCTGCAGTTCCAAAGCAGTTATACGCTGTCGAGGGCGCAGGACAACGGCGGATCGCAAAGTTCGGCGACTTTTACGCCGGGCTTCTCCGCGCTTTTCGATCCATTCGATCCCTCGGCAGACAATGGTCTGTCTCCATTTGATCGCCGGCATAAGTTCGTAGCCAGTGTTGTTTACAACACTAACTTCACTGGTCTTGGTGATACAGGTAAAGCGATCCTCAATGGCTGGACGATTGCGCCAATCGTCAATATGTATTCAGGCTTCCGCTATACTGCGGTCACGAATGGCTTCAATCCGTCGGCTGTCTTTGGCGCCAATCAGGTGAACAACGGCATCAACGGCTCCAACGGATCGCTGCGGTTTGGCTTGACACCAAACAATGCGTTCCATGCGCCTTCAATCAAGTATGTCGACTTGCGCATTTCACGTCGCTTCAAGATCACGGAAGGCTCCAAGATCGAATTCCTTGCTGAGGGATTCAACATCTTCAATCGCACGCAGGTTACGGGTGTCAACAATCGCATCTATCAGCTTTCAGCCCCGAACTCGGGACCGAACGCGGGTACGGTGATCGCGACTTTCGACCCGACATTCGGAACACCGAGTGACTTGTCGAATGGATTTTTCTTCCGCGAACGTCAGATTCAGTTAGCCGTTCGCTTTGAGTTTTAGAAAACTTGCTGGCCACACATACGCGGATGTATCCGGATTTGATCCGGATCATCCGCGTTGGTTTTTCTCGTCATACAGATTTAATCAACTGCTGATAATCTAAAACCTTGCTAAAGCAAGCTAAGCCGTGGTAGAAGTCGCCGTTACTGAGCGCCTTCAACCGTCAACTCATTTCCAAGGAGTTCCCCATGTCGAGAATAACAAAGGCTATATTTGTAAACGTGTTGGTCCTTGCTCTAACCGCCGTCGCGTTTGCGCAGTCGACCACCACCGGATCGATCGGCGGGGTCGTAACCAATCCGAACAAGGAAGTGGTGCCCGGCGCGGCGGTCACGGTCAGGAATATGGGCACGAATAAGGAAGACACCGCCACGACCGACGATACCGGACGTTTCAAGGTCGCAAACCTGCAACCGGGAAACTATGCGGTCACGGTAAACTCTTCCGGCTTCAGTCCGATGACGAGTGAAAACGTCGTGGTTGAAGTCGGACGCGAGACAAGCCTTGAAGTCGCGCTCGCTGTTGGACCTGTAACCGGCACGGTAGACGTCAGTGCTGAAGCGCCGGTCATCAACACGACGCAGCAGGATTTCTCAACTAACATCAATCAGACCTCAATCAACGAACTTCCGATCAACGGACGTCGCTGGTCCAACTTTGCTTTGTTGACACCGGGCGCGGTGCCTGACGGCACGTTTGGCTTGATCAGCTTCCGCGGTATCTCCGGTTTGCTGAACAACAACACGATCGACGGCGGCGACAACAACCAGGCGTTCTTCGCTGAAGAGCGTGGCCGCACTCGCATCAGCTACTCGATCAGCCAGGCTGCGATTCGCGAGTTTCAGGTCAACACTTCGAGCTACTCGGCCGAGTACGGCCGTTCAGCGGGCGGCGTGGTTAACGCGATCACGAAGAGTGGTACGAACGATTTTCACGGCGGCGCTTTCTATTACCAGCGCAACAACAAGTGGGGCGCTCGAAACCCGCTGGCCGTTCGCCAGGAGTTAGTCAATGGCGTGTTCACCCCAGTTGGTTTCAAACCGAAGGACGTGCGCCATCAGTTTGGCGGCACGATCGGGGGTCCAATCGTAAAGGACAAAGCGTTCTTCTTCTTCAGCTACGATCAGCAGAAACGAGACTTTCCTGGTCTGGCAGTCATTGGTCAGAACGGTTTCCTGAACCTGAGCTCGGCAAACCGCACTGCGCTGCTCAACCGCGGTCTGACGGATACGCAGATTAATAACACGCTCAGCTTCCTTTCGAGTTTGACAGGACCGGTTCCGCGTACCGGCGACCAGAAGCTCTTCCTGCCGAAGGTTGACTGGAACATCAACGACCAAAACACGCTGACGGTAAGTTACAACCGTTTGCGTTGGGCGTCCCCGGCTGGTGTTCAAACGCAAGCAACCAACACGCGCGCCGTCGATAACTTCGGCGACGACGGCGTCCAGATCGATGCTCTCAACGCGAAACTGGCTTCGACGCTGACGCCGACTCTCTTGAACGAGTTCCGCTTCCAGTGGGGACGCGACAACGAGTTTCAATTCAGTCAGCCGCCGATTCCCGGTGAGCCAACCAACGCTCCGGGTGGCAGGTCGCCACAGACCATTCTCGTGGGCACGACAACCTTCTCGTTCGGTATGCCCGAGTTTCTCGAGCGCGCATCGTTCCCGGATGAACGGCGTTGGCAGTTTGCCGATACCGTCACGATGACTGAAGGTAATCACACGGTGAAGTTTGGTGGCGATATCAACTTCGTCAAAGACATTATCAACAACCTGCGTTTCCTCGGTGGTGAGTTCAACTATACAGGTGCGACGACCGGTCTGCCGGATTTCATCGTCGACTACGTTAACTGGCAAACCAGCGGCGCGATTCGCGCCTTGGGAAATGGTACAAATTTACAGGGGCGGTGCGTCAGCTCGACCGGAACTCCGGCTGTCTTTCGGCTGGCGGGCAAGTGCTACGCCGGCAACTTCAACCAGGGATTCGGTGTGCTGGGTCTGACGATGAAGACCACCGATCTCAATTACTTCATCCAGGACGACTGGCGCATCACTCCGAGATTCACGTTAAACCTCGGGCTGCGTTATGAGTACCAGCGCAATCCGAATCCGGTAAACCCGAATCCATTGCTGCCGCAGACAGACAACAAAGTCGATGACCGGAACAACTTTGGACCACGCGTCGGCTTCGCCTACGATCTGAGCGGTGACGGCAAGACGAGTATTCGCGGTGGCTGGGGAATCTACTATGGCCGCGTGATCAATTCGACAGTTTACAACACCCTCGTAAACACCGGTGTCGGTACGGACCAGGGTCAGCGCCAGTTTACGACCAGCGCCTCAAACCTACCGGCCGCGTGCTCAGGAATTTCGGCTGACAATTGCACTTTGCTGCCGATTTATCCAAATCTGTTGCCCGCATCGAATCCGCCGGTGGGCGCCGTGCAGTTCTTCGACAATGATTTCCAGTTGCCGCAGATTCACCAGTGGGACTTCATTTTCGAGCGAGAGATCGCGAGGAATACCGTTGTCTCGGCCTCTTATATCGGCAGCTTCGGCAATTCGCTGCCGAACTTCGTCGATACCAACCTGCCGCCGCCGCGACGCCTCGTTGCTTTGAATATCGTCGGTGGGCCATTCAATGGTCAGACTTACCTGACGCCGTTGTTTGCCGGACCGAGACCCGATACGCGGTTCGCGCAGTTGACCGAGATCCGCAGCGATGTGGTTTCGAAATACCACGCACTGGTATTGCAAGCCAACCGTCGTTTGACCAGAGGATTGCAGTTCCAAACGAACTACACGTTGTCGCGCTCTTCTGATACCGGTCAGAGCTCACAAACGTTTACTACCAACAACCTGCCGTTCAACGCTTTCGATCAGCAGGGTGAAGACGCTCTGTCACTCTTTGACCGCAGACAGAAGCTCGTGGCGAGTGTGGTTTACAGTCCGAACCCGTTCAACGATGGCGCGGCCAAGCACATCTTCAACGGGTGGACGCTCGCTCCGATTCTCAATGCGTTCTCCGGGCAGCGAGTGACCGGCAACATTAGCGGTAACATCAACCCGCAGTCGTTCGGTTTTGCTTCCAATCAGACGCCCGGTGGTGGAATCAACGGTTCTGGTGGTTCGTCACGGTTCGCGCTAGTGCCACGCAACTTCTTCAAGCAACCGAACATTTGGTACGTTGACGCACGACTTTCGCGACGCTTCAGCATTAGTGAGAGTGTGAAGCTGGAGTTTTTGGTGGAAGGCTTCAACGTTTTCAACCGCACGCAAGTGACGGTTGTTAATCCAACGATCTACAACCAGTCCGGATCGACGTTGACCTTCAACGGCGCCGGAACCAATCCGTTCTTTAACGTCACGGGCGCGGACAGCACGTTATTCCGTGAGCGTCAGGTGCAGTTTGCAACGCGCTTCGAATTCTAAGGGGTGTTTTTGCAGTTTAATTAGAACAAGTCAGTCAGCTGGAACAAGTCGGGAAGAGGGGCTTGCCCCCGCTGTTGAAATTCTAAGAGCGGGGGCAAGCCCCTCTTCCTGACTTGTTCTAGCTACAGTTCGTGGCCCTCCCTGGCCACCTACAATCAAGTTTCAATCTCGCCGTCCGCTTCTTTCCACGCCTTCCAGCCACCAGCCATTGAGAACACGTTCGTGTAACCCATCTTTTGCAACGCGTCCGCAGCGAGCGCGGAACGATACCCGCCGCCGCAGTAAAGAATCAGCTCGGCCGCTTTGTCAGGCACCGTTGTTTCGATATCGCGCTCGATGATGCCTTTGCCGAGATGAATCGCGCCGGCGGCGTGTCCCGCTTCCCACTCGTTGTCTTCGCGAACGTCGATGAGTTTGGCGTACGTCTTTCGCGCCTGAGTTTCGGCCACCGTGACTTCCCGGATCCGGCTCTTCGCGTCGTTGACGATGTTTAGAAATCCTTCTGAATGTTTCATGATCTAATCCTTATTTTTCATTCGGACCAGCAAAATTATGCCGGTTTGGTTAGGCGCTGCCAAACGATTATAATGCCCGGTCTTTTATCGTTTTGATTAGCGCTCTGACGAGGGGAAACCTACAAAATTGGCGAACGAACAGTTTGATGTAACGATTATCGGCAGTGGACCGGGCGGTTATGTGGCCGCAATTCGCGCCGGACAGTTGGGTCTTAAAGCTGCGATAGTCGAGAAAGATAACCGCCTGGGTGGCACCTGTACGCTTCGTGGCTGCATCCCGACCAAGCAGATG
>DATENQ010000159.1:0-4378 GCA_035275005.1 Pyrinomonadaceae bacterium
CATCCTCCGCGCGCGCGAGATCGTGCTGGACCAGCTCGAAGAGATCGCCAAACTCATCTCACGCGAAACCGGCAAACCTGCGTCCGAAGCCATTTCGATGGAGATCGTGCCCACGCTCGATCTCATGCACTACTTTGCAAAGAACACGCACGAGCTGCTCGATCGCAGAAAGATCGATATCGGCCAGTACAATCTCATGCTCCGCTCATCCTACGTCGTCTACAAGCCACTCGGCGTAGTCGGAATCATCTCGCCATGGAACTTCCCATGGGCCACGCCGCTGGACGAAGTGGTCATGGCGTTGATGGCCGGGAATGCAGTCGTCGTTAAACCGAGTGAGCTGACGCCGCTCACAGCGTTGAAGATCGCAAACATCTTCAAACAAGCCGGGCTGCCCGAAGGTCTGCTGGAGATCGTCACGGGCGATGGTTCTACCGGCGCGGCTCTCGTCGAGGCCGGCGTAAACAAGATCATGTTCACTGGCAGCGTAAACACCGGCAAGCGTGTTGCTGAAGCCGCCGCGAAACATCTAACACCCGTCGTACTCGAGCTCGGCGGCAAAGATCCGATGATCGTGCTCGAAGATGCCGATCTCGAAAACGCAGCGCGCGCGGCCATCTGGGGCGCCTTCTGCAACTCGGGACAGGCGTGCGCTTCGATCGAGCGTTGTTACGTGCACGAATCGATCGCCGACAAATTCACCGATCTCGTAGTTAAAGAAACTCGCCTGCTCAAACAAGGCAAAGCTTCGACTGATGAGATCGACATCGGCGCGATGACGAATGAGCGGCAGTTGCAGATCGTTGAGGATCACGTCGGCGATGCGATCGAGCGTGGCGCGCAAGTGCGCACTGGTGGTCATCGCTTAAACGACTCGCAGGGCTGGTTTCATCAACCGACAGTCGTGACCGGCGTCGATCATTCGATGAAGCTAATGCGCGATGAGACGTTTGGTCCGGTTCTGCCGATCATGACTTTCAAGACAGACGAAGAAGCGGTTCGCCTCGCCAACGACAGCATCTACGGCCTGACAGCAAGTGTGTTTACACGCGACATCGCTCGTGGGCGACGGCTCGCCGAGCAGATCGACGCCGGCACCGTGATGATCAACGAAGTTGTTTACACTCACGCGGTCGCACAAACGCCCTGGGGCGGCGTCAAACAGAGCGGTTATGGCCGGACGCATGGACGCCTTGGATTGCTGGAACTCGTTGCACCACAACACGTTCACGTCAACAGCATGCCACGTCTGGCGGACGTCTGGTGGTTCCCATACACAAAGCACGCCGGCGCGCTGTTCCGCGGTTTCGCCCGGCGCTTTACGACCGGCTCTTTGCTGAACTCATCTCTGCTCTTACCTGCGATAATCCGCCGGCTTTTTGAGCGTCGCAAGTAGCAAATTCTGGCTGGCAGCGCGGAATGGTGGGTGCTATACTCGTCGCCCCCCAGTGATCTTTATTTTCTCTTTCTGGGGTCCTGCTTACAGTTTGTGCATTGCGTTGCTGTCGTTTTGAAGTAATGCGTAGTTGCTTACCTCCCAATACTACCGCAGTCCGTAACTCACTTTTAGCCCTGAAGTCTGGAGGATGTCTGTGAAAAAATTTCATGCGTTACTAATGATGTTGATTCTTTGTGCCGTTTCCTTAATGCCTCTCACGGTCCAAGCCCAGAGTGACACAGCTCTGCAGCATAGGGCCGAGATAAGCAATGCCATTAAATTCGACAAAACACCAAAACCGCTGCGCGAAATGTTTGACACCGGAGAGCGACCTGCACCTGCTCGCGGCGGCAAAGACTTCGAGCCGGGCAGACCGCAGCCAGTCGGCAACACCAACCGGCCTTTCGATGATCCTTTAGCTGATAAGAGCGTTGGCTTGCCGTCTGCTCTTGCTGAGATCAAGGCATCGACCAATGGCGTGCCGGTGGATCCAAACGCTCGCGTCGCGCCGCCGGATACCACTGGCGACGTCGGTCCAAATCACTACGTGCAATGGGTAAACCTGCGCTACTCGGTCTACACGCTGGTCCGAGGGTTGAATAACGAGATCACCGGGTTCGTTCCGGTGCCCGGATTTCCCAAGAACGGCAATGTCATTTGGCAGGGTTTCGGCGGTCGCTGTCAGACAGACAACGACGGTGATCCGATTGTCCAATACGATCAGTTGGCCGACCGTTGGATACTGACCCAGTTTGCCGTCTCAGCCACACCATACACTCAATGTGTGGCCGTATCGACAAGTCCCGATCCCACGGGAACATACTTCCGCTACTCGTTCTCGTACAGCAGAAGTTTCAACGACTATCCCAAGATGGGTGTCTGGCCGGATGCTTATTACATCACCTACAACATGTTTCGAAATGGCCAATCATTCACCGGTAACACGGTGTGCGCGTTTGAACGTGCCCGCATGTTGGCTGGCCTTTCGGCGCGACAAGCTTGCGTGAACACCACAGCAGGCGCCAGTCTGGAACCGGCGGATCTCGAAGGCTCGACACTACCACCGGCTAACTCACCAAACCTGTTGATGAGTTTGACTAGTACGGCAGTTCAATTCTGGCGATTTGCGGTGAATTGGACCACCGGCACTGGCACATTGACTGGTCCGACAAACGTGGCGGGAGTGGCTGCATTTAGCAGGGCGTGCGGTGGCGGTGCCTGCATCGTACAACCGGGGACAACCACGCGTCTCGATTCGCTCGCCGACCGCTTGATGTATCGATTGAGTTATCGAAACTTCGGTGACCATGAAGCGCTGGTTATTAATCATTCGGTGACGAGTGGCACTGGCACTGGCATTCGCTGGTATGAGCTACGGAACGCTGCCGGTCAAACTCTTGGCTCAGCAGCGCCCGTACTTTTCCAACAGGGAACGTTTGCGCCGTCCAATGATTTCCGGTGGATGGGAAGCGCGGCCATGGATAAGACCGGCGGCATTGCGGTTGGCTACAACATCTCCTCGAGCGCTATTGTGCCAAGCATTCGTTATGCCTATCGTGGCCCGTCGGATCCAGCTGGAACCATGGGCAACGAAACGTCAGTCCTGGTAGGAAGCGGCTCGCAGACCGGCAACCTGACACGATGGGGCGACTACAGCACGATCAGTGTCGACCCGGTGGATGGCTGCACGATGGTCTTCACGACGCAGTTCCAACCGGCTAACGGCAGCTTCAACTGGAGCACGTACATTCACAGCTTTAAGCTGTCAACCTGTAACTAAGGAAGTAAAGAGCCACGGATTTCATGGATAACACGGATCATTCTAATCCGTGTTAATCTGTGAAATCCGTGGCCCTTCTTATGTCTGCGTTCTGGAAGAATTACATGCACCGGCGCGAGCGCTGGTACCATCAGTTAGATAACAACCGCCTGGTTCGTCCTTTTGAGTGGGGTTTGTCGTACATCGTTGATCACGTGAATGGCGACGACCCGCGCGAGCTCTTCCGCAAACATACTGCTCGCGTCATGCCGGCAAGCGATGAGTTCTATGCTTTGTCTCCGGTCACCGACTATCGACTCGACGGCGATCAACTTACCTGGACTAGCGCAATAACCACGCCTTCGCCCGAAAACAATATCGCGCGCGGTCGATTCTTTCCCGCAAAGATCAAAAACGGGCGGGGACCGCGCAACGCGGTGGTCGTGCTGCCGCAGTGGAACGCGCAACCGGAAAGCCACGTCGAAGCCTGCCGGATTTTCAACTTCATCGGCATGTCAGCGCTGCGACTCACGCTGCCGTATCACCAGCAACGAAAACCCGCCGAGCTCGAACGCGCCGATCATCTCGTCAGCACGAATATCGGTCGCACGATTCAATCGATGCGACAGGCGGTGCTGGACACGCGTGCGGCGGTGCGCTGGCTGAAGTCAGAGGGTTACGAGCGCGTGGGAATTCTCGGCACGAGTGTCGGATCGTGTATCGCGTTTCTGGCGTTCGCGCACGAGCCGGATCTCGATGCGGGTGCTTTTAATCACGTTTCAGGATACGTGGCGGATGTGGTCTGGCACGGGCTCTCGACGGCGCACGTGCGCGCGGGGCTTGCGGATCACTTAACGCTCGACGAATTACGCACTTACTGGAAGCCGATTAGTCCGCTGCCGTTTATGCCGCGGATAGCGCAGATGGGTCACCGGCCCATACGTTTCATCATCGCGCGCTACGATTTAACGTTTCCGATCGATCTCTCTCACGAAGCAATCGCGGAAGCGCGTCGTCACAAACTTCCGCTCGACATCGTCTGGCTCCCCTGCGGCCACTACACCACCGCCGAACTCCCCTGGAAAGCGATCGACGCCTGGAAGATCGCCACGTTCTTCAGAAAACAATTTAGCCGCAGATGAACGCGGATGAACACAGATCTGAAAATTCAGATCTGTGTT
>DATENQ010000160.1:0-2493 GCA_035275005.1 Pyrinomonadaceae bacterium
GCCAAACAAAAACAGCGCCTCTAGAATCTACGAATTCGCGATGAGCCAGTTCGATTCGAACAAAGACTACTACGGTGTTTTAGGCGTCGACAAGGATGCCTCTCAGGTCGAGATCGATCGGCAGTACAAACGGCAGGCTGCAAAGGATCATCCCGACCGCGGCGGCAGCGAGGAGCGGATGAAGTCTCTGAACGAGGCTTACGGTATCCTCAAAGACACGGGTTTGCGCAACGCCTATGATGCCAGGCGCCGGCGGCCTGCTACTTACCAGGGCTTTGCTCCGGTTACGACTCCGACGGCGCGTGACGTCGGAGTTTTTGGTCATTGCCTGAGTGCGTTGCTTTGTTTGATTGCGGGTATTTTCCTGTTGTTGCTGGTGCGCTTTCAGTGGATGTTTTTTCTCTGGCCGCTCGCGATTCTGGCGTTGTTTGTGCTCGGCTTTGGCGTGTTGCTGGCGCGGAGCGCAATGGTAGCGGTGGATGCGTCACTGCCTGTGACGAACCCGTTCAAGGGGCACACGACTTTAAGAGAGATGGCGTTTTGGGTAGTGATTGTCAGTGGCGGTTATGGACTCTATCTGGTGATGACGCTTTGAGGTGCGGATGATTAGTGGTTTGGATCTGCTGTTTCTCGAGGTCAACAGTCTGGAGGAGTCGCTGGCTTTTTATCAGGGCGTGTTGGGGATGGAGGTCGAGTCGGTTAATAACGACTCGGAGCCGCCGATGGCGAAGCTGCACGCGGGCGAGCTGAGAATTACCCTCGCGCAGCATCTCGAGACGATGTTGAGAAGAGGGCGCGGAGTTCACTTTTTTGTTGGTGTTGAAGATGTGGATCGGTTTTACGACACGTTGATTGCAAACGGCGCTGACGTTCTGCCGCCGGTTGATGAAGGTTGGGGCGGGCGTTTCGTGACGTTGGAGGATCCGGATAAGTACCGCTATTTTTTTGTGACCTGGATGAATGAGAATGGAGTGACGAATGCCAGGACAGCATCTTGAGAATCTTTTCCGCCGCTTTAAAAGCGAAGTCGTGGACATAAAGACCACCTCCGGCGGAATCTATACGGGGCGCATCGCCGAGATCACGAACGACTATGTTTGTCTCGTCGAGACATCAGGCGCGCCGGGTCAGCAAGTGTTTATTTCTTTCACAGCGATCGAGTCGATGGCGGTTACGGCCGCAAATTAACGCAAATGAACGCAGATCTGCGCTAATTCGCGTTAATCTGCGGCTAAATATTTTGTTTTATGCAGTACGTAGAAAATCCTCCGAATCCGTGGCTGACGCACTCAGTTGAGTGGATTGGCGAGCCTCCTGAGGCGAGGCTCGAAGTGTTTGAAGAGACTGAGACGCGCCACATCATCACGCACAACAACAGTCCGGACGTCGGTTTCGACTACACCGTCAATTGTTATCGTGGCTGCATACACGGTTGCACCTACTGCTTCAGTCGCCCAACGCATGAGTATCTCGGCTACGGTGCCGGCACTGATTTCGATCGCAAGATCATCGCGAAGGTGAACGCGCCGGAGCTGTTGCGCAAAGAGTTGATGAAGCCTTCGTGGAAAGGTGCGGAGATAGTTTTCTCATTTACCTCTGATCCGTACATTCCGCTCGAAGCAAATTACAAACTGACGCGCCGATGTTTGGAAGTCTGCGCTGAGTTTCGGCAGCCCGTCGGCGTGATCACAAAGTCTGCACTCGTTCGCCGAGACATCGATGTGCTTCAGGATCTCGCGCGCAATGCGAGCCTTGGCGTGTTCTTTACGATACCTTTCACGGATGTTGAAGTCGCGCGGGCAGTCGAGCCTTTCGCTCCGTTGCCGGAAGCGAGATTTCATGCGATGGAAGCGCTCGCGAAGGCGGGAATCAGAGTTGGCATCGGCATAGCGCCAGTGATTCCAGGATTGTCGACAGACATTCCGGTACTGCTGAAGCGCGCGAAAGAAGCCGGCGCCGAGTATGCCTTTATCAACATGTTGCGCCTGCCCGGCAACGTCGCTCCCTATTTTGAAGAACGACTGCGCGAGAAGTTGCCGACCAAAGCCGACCGCGTGCTGAACAGAATCCGCGAAGCCCGTGAAGGGAAGTTGAACTCCAGCGTTTTCGGCGAGCGCATGCGCGGCAAAGGCCAATACTGGGAAGCAACCGAACGCCTCTTCAAAATCCACTGCGAGCGCCTCGGCTTCAACAAGAAACGCACGCACCAAACACCCGCGGGCACCACCTTTCGCCGCCCCACCGCACAAGCCAGTCTGTTCGGCTAATTGAACAACCAAAGATTTTTCTTTGTGTCTTTGTGCCTTCGTGGTTAATAATACCTTCACCCCTCAGCAACAAATCAGGAGGCAGGAGCGATGCTGATCCGAGAGGTGATTCGCAACCGTGAGCCTTACTCGACCAATGCCTCTGCTACCGTGCAGGAAGCAGCCGAGTTCATGGCCGAGAGAAACATTGGCGCCGTCTGTGTGATCGACGACGGCGGCAGGCTGC
>DATENQ010000161.1:0-5030 GCA_035275005.1 Pyrinomonadaceae bacterium
CGCGCGAGCTCCATGACGGCGACACTGCCGGAGGCGTCGTCGTCCGCGCCGTTGAAGATCTTGTCGTCGCCGGTAAGTGCTTCGTTAACGCCCAGGTGGTCCAGGTGAGCACTAATCATGATCACCTCGCCGGCGGTGCGCGGATCGGAGCCTCGTAGCACACCGATCGCATTCCAGGTCGCGCCTGATGGTGCGCGTTCGAGTGCGACACGCTGTACAAAGCCCTTGTTGCCGGCGCTGTCAGTGTCACCGCCAGGTTGGAGTCCGAACTGCCGAAACTGAGATCCGATATATTCAGCGGCGATGCGCTCGTAGTTGCTGCCACTCGCACGACCCTGCATTGCGTCACTCGCAAGAAAGCCGAGCTCGGCGCGAATGTTGTCTTCGCGAATCTGTGCGGCGACGGGGGCAGCGAAAATGAGAGACAGGAAAAGGGCGAGAACTAATCGGGGCGTTTTCATAGCCCGTATAATACATGCAAGCCGCGGATTTTCGCGGATGAACGCAAATCTGATCTGCGTCATCTGCGAAAATCTGCGGCTAAAAGATTAGGACCGAATCACCGAATTCGTGGGTTCGATATTCACGCGCGTCTAATTCTGCCGTTGCGCGCTCGAGTGTTGAGTCTTCGAGGAACGCGCGCAGCAGTTCGTAGTGACTTGTTCCCGGCTCGTGAGTGCCGGAGAGAATCGCATCGACAACCTTCAAATGCGTAGCCGGACCGATGCGCCCTTTTGCAAGACCTTCACCACTGCGCAAATGACCATCTTCAGTCGCCGCATCTTCAAGCGCGCGCACGACGGAAGTGCCGACAGCAACGACACGTCCGCCGCGCCGGCGCGTGAGCTCAACCGCTTTAGCCGTCGTCAATGGAATGCGATACGGCTCGTCAAACGGCAGTAATCGATCGAGATCTTCGTCGCCGGTTGAAGAGATACCAGCCGCGTGCGTGATGGTGGCGAAGCCGGCCTTGTGTTCGCGAATAGCAGCTAAGACGTGCCAGTCGAGAACGAAGCCCGCAGAAGGAGGTTCGAACGCTACCGGCGGGCCGGCGATCCTGGTCCAAACGTCCCACAGCTCCAAAGAAGTCTGCATGTGCGCATACTGAATCGGTTTGCCGTGACTCGCCAGTCCCGCCCAAACTTCATCCGCCGTGCCGGCAAACACGAGTTCTACCAGTCGCGGATGACCCAACAATTTCTCAACAGTAGCACGCAGTGGACCAAGTGTAAGCCCGTCGCCATTCTTCAACGTCGGCGGCAACGGCCTGTCTTCAGTGCGCACATGAAAATCTCCCTCACCGAAAACGACCGCACTGAAACGATTGACGTCCGACGGATCGAGAGAAGGACGTCCAGCCAGACGCACCTCGATCACCTTTCCTGTCGGCTCATGCACGCCCGCCAGGCTGGCAGGCAGCGTGGCCGCATCGTTCGCAACCACGAGATCGTTAGGCCGTAGAAACTCGACAAACTCACTACGCAGTACGTGAATAAGATTCTGCTGCGCATCAACCACAAGAAGTTTCGCGTCCATTGGACGCTGTACTGCTCTATCAGCGGCGATCATGTTTTTATATCCGTGCCATCTGTGGCAAAGCTGCTTCTATTGCCTCAATAAGTTCCCGCGCGGCTTGCTCCGGCCGCTTAAGCGTCGCGGGATCCGCATCCGGTATCGCAGCAGCGTGCATTGGCGTGTCCATGTCACCGGGATCGAGCGAAAGAAAGCGTACGCCTTCACTCGCATGCTCCTCGTTCCAAATGCGACTCAAATGCTGAAGCGCGGCCTTGCTCGATCCGTAGGCTCCCCAACCCGGATAAGCATTCACCGCCGCGTCGCTCGATATATTCAGCACCACTGCCCCACGCCCTTCACGCGCCGAAGCGGCCAACGCGCCCATCAGCGCTTTCGTCAACCGGAAGGGGCCAAAGACGTTGGTCGCGTAAACGTGTTCGAGATCTTCACACTCGGTATCAGAGAGCATTGGCAGTGGCGTCGGTCCAAGATCAGAAGCGTTGTTGATGAGCACGTCGAGACCGCCGAGCTCGCCCGTAATCTGGATCGCCATCGGATAGATATCGTTTTTCGCGGACACGTCGCCGACGATCCCATGCGCGCCCGGATTCTCGTGCGCGACCTGTTCGACTCGTTCGCGCGTGCGTGCAACGAAGGCCACGCGTGCGCCTCTGCTCAATAGTTCCCGCACGAGGGCGAGTCCCAGTCCCGAAGTGCCTCCGGTAATCGCCACCCGCAGCCCTGAAAAATCATCTTTTGTCATCACTTCACCACCCTTACTTTCTAAAGAATAACCTTTAGTAAGTAAAAGCCTAGCACCGAGCATTGACTTTGTAAAGAGAATTCTTTAGAAATGTAGCCTATGAATGTTGTAGGTGAACGCAAGACAAGGCGCGCTATTACGAAACTGCTGAAAACCGAAGGACCGATCGACTCGGCGCAGCTCGCGGAACGACTCGGGCTAACGGCGATGGCGGTCCGGCAGCATCTCTACGCGCTGCAACGCGAAGGTCTCGTCGCGGCGGAAGAACGACCAGTGCCGATTGGAAGGCCGGCAAAGTTCTGGCGTCTCACGCCTGATGCTGATCATCTTTTTCCGGAGGCTTATGCGGAGTTGAGTGTGGCGCTGATCGACTCGGTGAAGGATGCGTTTGGTGACGAAGGGCTCGAGCGTGTGTTGACGTCACGCTGCGCTCGACAGCGAACGGATTATGCAAAGCGCATCAAGCCTGGGGCTCCGTTAGGAAAGAAACTGGAGGCACTGGCGCAGGTCCGGTCTGAAGAAGGTTACATGGCCGAGATTAGGAAAGAAGGTGAGGGAAGTTACCTGCTAGTCGAGAACCATTGTCCGATCTGTGCAGCGGCAAATGCGTGCCAGGGGTTTTGCTCAACTGAGTTGGATCTCTTTCGCTCGGTGCTTGGACCAGGAGTCAGCGTGGAGCGCGCGGAGCACATCATCAAAGGCGATCAGCGCTGCGTGTATAGAGTGAGAGAAGAAGGTTTCACGCAAAGGCGCAAAAACGGCAAAGAAAAGTCTTAATCTTCTTTGCAATCTTCGCGCCTTTGCGTGAGATTTACTCGTGGCGGCGGGCAACGCCGATCTTTCTTTGGACAAGGCGCTCGACTTCAAGCGGCACGCCGTCGGCCTTCGCCGCGCGAATGAAGTCAGTGTCGATCTTGAAGATGCGCAGCTTGACGAGATCTTCAATCGCGAGGTTGTTCAAGCCTTCATTTCGCATCTCCGTCACGAAGTCCGGCGTGACTTTGAAGATCTGCATCTTCACGAGACTCTCGAACGGCTCCTTCTGGAAGCCCATTTGACTTACCTGTCTCACCAGCTCGGCATCGATTTTGAAGATCCGCGCTTTCACGAGGTCTTCCATGCCGAGATCGAATCCAGTCGCTTTCATCTCGCTCATAAACCTGGAGTCGATCTTGAAGATGGCAGCTTTGAAGAGGTCGTTGACGTCGAGTTTACCGAAACCTGCTGAGTTGAGATCGTCCGCGAGCGCTGTGGTGATATTGAGCGCCGTCGCCGTAAACAGCCGGTCTTCGCGGCGCCGCTCGTTGTCGTCATTAGTCTGGTCGAAGTCAAAACCGCGGCTCTTCATAGCCGACACAAAAGACTCGTTTCCCGTAAATCTGAACGTGCCGGAGCCTTTGCCGTTTTGGAAACTGCCCTCGAAATCGATTCTTCCCGCTTCACGAACCAGACTAAAACTGACCTGGCCTCCATTCGTCGCCTGCTCGCGAGTCAGACCCTGGAAATCTGAAAAATCGTAGGGATGCCCCATGTTGTTACGCCCGCCTTTATCGCTGCGGCGTTCCATGTTGAGCTGGAGCTTGTCCTTTTCCTTTTCCCTGGAAACGGTCGCAGTCCAGTCGCCTGTCAGCGTGTTCTGGGCGCGCGCTTTCGTGCCTGCGATCCAAACGAGCAGCACGAGGCTTGTGATCAGCGCCATAGCGATGAAGAAGCGGTTGTAAATAGTCTTTGACATTAAGACCTCCGGGGAATTCGAGATTTCATTTTCGTAGTGTTAACACTGGTGAGCGGTGGTTTGTGGCAGGAAATGTTTTTAGCCACAGATTACACCGATGAACACAGATTAGATCGAATCCGGATTTAATCCGTGTCACCCGCGGCTCATTTTATTGACAGTCGAAGGTGCCGCAAGCTAATCTGTTACCCCGTGAATCACACGGTCGCCATCGTTCCAGCCCGCCTCGCTTCAACACGACTTCCAGGAAAAGCGTTAATCGAAATCGCCGGAAAACCGATGGTTTGCTGGGTCGCCGAACGTGCGCAAGCGGCTGCCAACGTAGACCGAGTTATAGTCGCCACTGATAGCCAGCAGATCATCGACGCTGTTGAATCACTTAAAATCGAGGCGATACTCACCGCGCCCAGTCACACCAGCGGCACCGACCGTGTCGCCGAAGTCGCAGCCCAAATTCCAGACGCAAAGATCATCGTTAACGTACAGGGAGACGAACCGCTGATCTCTCCAGCCACGATCGAGCACGCCGTCGATACGATGGCTGCCGAGATCGCAAAACCAAACGGGGCCGGCATCGTTACAACGTGGGAACCGATCGAATCGATTGACGATCTGCTAAATCCGGATCTGGTGAAAGTTGTTTTGGATGAGAACGATAATGGAGTTTATTTTTCACGTTCACCGATCCCGTACCCGCGCGATGCGGCGAAAAGGCATCGTTCACCTGATGCTGCGCTCCGAAACGAACCCGAGCTACTGAAACTGTTTCGCAAGCACACCGGTTTGTACGTCTATCGCAGAGACGTGCTTTTAGAGTTTACGAAGTGGCCTCCATCGCACCTCGAACAGGTCGAAGCACTCGAACAATTGCGGGCGCTCGCTCATGGAGTCAAGATCAAGGTCGTCCAGGCATGTACAGCGTCAACGGGCGTTGATACAGTTGAAGACCTCGAAAGAGTAAGAGAGTTGCTCGGGGCGCAAACAGTATGAGCGATTGGATCGGTTTGGCTGTTATCG
>DATENQ010000162.1:0-5556 GCA_035275005.1 Pyrinomonadaceae bacterium
GTTCACCTTTTCTGGTGGCACTCCAGGCTGCCTATTACCCGGGATTAAACGTAAAACTTACTGTCGATCTTCATCAGAACAATCCGCAGAACCTTTCCACCCCCGGCGATCAGTTCTGTTATGGACGCGTGCTGGGCTCGATTGGACCAGCGCTTCCCAGCGAATTGTCCCAGGTGGTTCCAGGCCGCTGTTTGCAAACCGTCGAACCGGCCGCGCCTTTGTCTGCACCTACAATGGAGGCCAATTTCGGGTCTAATGAAGCACCACCGCTACAGGCCCGCGAGCGAGTTGCAGCCAGGACATCTGCGATCGGGAAAGCCCGCGGCGCTGCGATCGCGGCAGAGGCTCTCGCTGCTACACCACCCGACCCATGGAACCCTGCCTTCGCCATCATTCGCGAGGTAGGAACGCAAACACTGCTCAGCATTGACATTGGTGGATGCATTCTTTGTAACGCGCAGGGTTCGCCTCCCGTTTCCGACGGAACTTTTGAAGTCGACTCAGGCATTTCCATCGGTGTCTTCAATACGGCAACCAATCAATTCACACCTTTCGCTAATGGCAGCATCACTATTTCTCCGCAATATCAACAGTTGACGTCAACTGTCAAAAATTGCGTGCTGGTGAAGAACAGTTGCGTGTTCACTTTTCCGATCACCGCGGCTGACGGTAATGATTACAAGACAAATTCACTGGCAATCCAGGTCAAGGGCACGACGGTGGCTCAGGAAGCCCTGAGCGGGAATTGGATCGACGTCTCCGTCTCTTCGCAACGGCTCGAATGTGGAATTGGACAAACTGCTCAGTCGCAGATCATGGTGCGAAAGTTCGGCAATCCTGTAGTTGGGCAACAGCCGCCCGTAACAGCCAGCGTTCAGTTACCATCGGGTAGCAATTCGAATGACGTCTTGGTCGATTTTGCGCCAACAGATGCTAACGGACTGTCTGTTATAACTACGAAGGTCAACATTAATCAGCTCACATTGCCGCAGCTTCGCCAGCCACTCGATAGTCAGATCTATTACATTCAGATGGTTGATTCGAACGGAAACCCAATCGGTGATGGACCAGTCCCAACTCAAGGCACAGCGCTTTCGGTTCTCTTATTCAACGCATTCCAGGCGCCACCGAACCCTACCTGGAACGACATTGGAAAGGTCTTCGGGGCGTATGCACGCCTGTATCCGGGAATGAAATCGCTGCTCGATATTTCGAATGAGGCAACTGTAGTCAGCGATGTTGATTCCGTGCTTGCTCGCATGAGTCTGCCCATTAGCGATCCGGCGTACATGCCGGTCACGCGTGACCTGTCGCCCAGCAAAATCGCCATGATTATCTCCTGGCTGAAACAACAGGAGACATCATGAAGAGGCCTTCGTTACTATTACCAATCAGGATCGCGATAAGGAAGATTAACAGCACTATCGCCACGACCAGCAACGTGATCTTCCAGACACTATACGGTCGGTCGCCCTGGATCTCGCCGGTACGGCCGTTGACCACGATTTGAAAGACCTTGTTGTTGAAGCGATAGGCGCCCGCGTAGACGGGCAGCAGCAGATGCTTGAACGTGGTTTCCCGGTACTCCGTTTGGAGGCTATCAATCCTCTGCTCGTCGCCGCCGATATCCGCGCGCACGTCGCTCTCAATCACCGGCTGCATCACTTCTTTGGCGCGGTCGAAACCCTCAGCAAGGTCGACTTGATATCGTTGCGCTTTGAATCCCGATAGGAACGCCGGATTGTATGGTTTCAACTGATCCAGGTCCCACGGTTCCAAAGCGGCGAGACGATCCTCCGGCAGCGAGAGAGTCGCGGCGACCAGGATGTCGTCAAACGCGCCGAGGACCGTACCCGAAGCGTTATACCAGTTTGTATGTCTTACCTGTCGCGTGCGCTGCACCTCACGTCCCTGTGAGTCGCGCTCGGTGTACGTCTCGGTTACGTAGTAGTACTCGCCGCGCTGGCCCGTGTAATTAGTAGTGCTGCTTGTGTCGTAGGTCCAGAAAGGAATGTATATCCCATGGATCGCATCGGGCTGAGCGAACTGTTTGAGTCCATTCGGCGCGAACCATCTGGTTGAAAGCCAGTGACGCAGCTCCTGACTGGCCTCTGGCTGCGTAATGTGAAACGGCAGCACTGCGCCGGGAGTCAGGATCGGATCGGCGGAAGTAGGTTGGGCCACGATCTGCACGCCACAAAATTCGCACCGACCCGCAACCTCCGGCGGCGTGAAGATCGATATCGCGCCGCAGCTCTGACATTGCACCTCGAGCGCATTGTATGCCAGCTTCGCCATCTGCTCGGGGCGAATCTGCAGGTGCTGATCGTACGGCTGCTCCACAACCCGCGCCGCGCTTTCCGGAATGGCTTCCTTGTGGCCGCAGTAAGGACAAGTTAGAAAACCGTCTCCCGGCTCGTAAACAAGATCGGCCCCGCACGACGAGCACGGGAAATGTTTCACTTCATTCAATTGATCCACCATCGATGACACTCGCCAGAAATGAATCGACGTAAATACGCATTAACCATAGCAAGTCTTGCCACGGATGCACACGGATAGACACTGATAAAGAAATCCGTGTCTATCCGTGTGCATCCGTGGCAAATACTTCAAAAGGAGACCCCCAAATGGCCCCCCGAAATCCACTTGACGCTGAACTCATCGTCTCATATCTTACGCTTCGCAAAGCTGTCGGTATCATCGGATTGCTGATGCCGATCATCGTTAGAATTGGCGCATATTACTTCGAGAAGATTCCGTCGCACACGTCAATCAGTGCTTATTACTACACCAGTATGAGGGATGTGTTTGTTGGGTCTCTAGCGGCGATTGGTGTGTTCCTGTTCTGCTATCGCGGCCCCAGCGCGCAAGACAACTTCCTGACTAACGTCGCCGGAGCGTGTGCGGTCGCGATTGGATTGCTTCCAACCGAGGTGGAGTATCATCCGCTGGTACTAGCCAGGTTTCCGCAACTCCTGACCGACGCGTGCTACAGAAATCATGGCCCACTCGGCTTTCATATTTACGTCGTCGCCGCCTTCTTTTTGATCATCAGTTACCTGACGATCTTTCGCTTCACGAAACCCAGTCAACCCATTACCGACCACGCCCGGAAGACATGGCGAAACAGGGTCTACATCGGCTGCGGCGTTGTTATGGTCATCTGCATCATCCTGGTTGTGGTCATCAAGTTAAGAGACTTCACCAGCTCGATATTCTGGCCGGAAAGCGTCGCGATATTCGCGTTCGCCGTTGCCTGGTTAACAAAGGGCCACGTGATCCTGAGGGACAGAGACGAACAGAATGCATAATCTCACTCGCTGCCACGATTCATTCCGAACACTCGATCGAAGAAAGCCGCGACCGCGGAGTCGACCTTCACGAGGTTTGTGTGGCGCATGAAGTGGTGCGTGTCGTCGGGTATGACTAACTCTTCATACGCCACTCCCGCCTTCTCCAAACGCCGCACGAGGTCAGTCGTCTGGCTGAAACGCACGTTGCGATCATCGTCGCCGTGAATCAACAGCACCGGCGATTTCCATGTCGCGATCGAAGAAACCGGTGACGATTCCCACGCCACGTCCAGCGCGCGCTGCACGTCCGGCGGCTTCTCGTAACGATTCTCCAGCAACGACGCCGCGCGTTCCGCGGTCCAGTTGTGTACTCCGTGTATGTCGACTCCGGCTGCGAATAGCTGCGAGTCGCGGGCCAACGCCAGCGCCGTCAAAAATCCACCGTACGAGCCACCATAGATCCCGATACGCTTCGCATCGACCTGGGCCAGCCGCTGCAAATACTCGGCACCGGCTTTGACGTCCTGGTACTCAGCCGCGCCCTGCGCGCCCGCATTCGGCGGGCGATGGAAATCGTGGCCGTAGCCGATTCCCAAACGATAATTGACTGACAGAACGACGTAACCACGACTCGCCAGATACTGGTTCAGCGCGTATGCATTCGTGTAGTAATCAGAATAGTGCCAGCCGAGAAGCATCTGTCGCGGTGGGCCACCGTGAACATAGACGATCGCGGGCTTCTTCGTCGCGCCGCCCGCGGCTTCGAACAACTGTCCGTGAATCTCAATACCATCCGGCGCCTTGTAGACTACTTTCTTCGGCACGACCAGTTGCGCCGTTGGAAAATCACGCGGAATGCGATCTTCGGCGAGTGTAGTTGATTTGCCGCCGGCAGCCGGCATCACGGTTGGCAGTGGTGGACGTTGTGCAGTAGCGCTCATGTAGGCGATGTATTTGCCGTCGCCGGTAACGAACGGCGTCCACTCGAGGCCTTTGCCGGCCGTCATGACAACAGGCTCCGCGCGATTGACGGGCACCTTCACAATGTGACGGCGATCGATGTCGTCGGCGTCAGTGCCTGCGTTGCCGGCGAAGAGCAGGTAACGCCGATCGTTGCTGATCGAGATGTACTCCGCCATGTAATTGCCGGAGGTCAGCAACAACGGCTCACCGCCGTTTTCCGGAATCGAGTAAAGATGTGGCTGGCCATCGAGATAAGAGAGAAAGACGATGCGATTGGCCGCGGCCCAGTGCAGGTTTGTTTCGCCGTGAGTCGTCGGCAGTGAGCCGCGCAACGTGAATGGACTTTTCCAGAGTTGCAATGCTTCGCCGGTCGTGACGTCGGCGGTCCAGATGGACCACGCTTGCGGGCGTTGTTCGAGAATCAGTTCGGGAGCACCGCCGTTTCCGGGTCGCCGCACAAATACGATCCGCTTTCCGTCAGGCGACCAGCGCGGGCTCAAGTCGCGCGAAGTCGACGGCGCGAGATAAACGATCGGCGTCGAGTCGTTTGTGTAGACGCCGATGAACGAATGGTCGCCGCGGTTAGAGACAAACGCCAGCTTTGCGCCGTCGGGCGACCACTCGGGCGAGCCGCACTCGCCGCGCGCGTAGAAGAAACGTTTGGCTGGTGTCGAACCGTCCGGCGGCGCTGACCAGATGCCGCGATCCTTTACGAACACCACCTTGTCGCTCTTTGGCGAGATGAGCGGGTCGTCACCTTCGCCCAGAAGTTTCGGCTCGCCGCCCACAAAAGGCACGCTCCAGATCTGCACCTTCATCTGTGTAGTCGACAAAGCGGGATTGACCGCCACCGCACTGTCGAAGTTTGACCCGTGATCGCCGCCGCGAACGTAGACCACATACTTCCCATCTGCCGAGATCGAAAGGCTCGTCAACTCCTGCCCATCATCCGTCTCATAATTCGTCAACCGCCGCGCCTTGAACTCCGGCCCTTCCGCCACCCAAACATTTCTTGCCCCTCGCTCATTGAATGCCCACGCGATCCGCGCCCCCGTCGCCGACGCCGTCAGCTCATTGGGAAACGGATAACTCTTGACCTGTTCGACAGTGAACGAGCGCTGTGCGTATGCCGCCGGAAACAGCACTACAACCATCGTCACCAGCAAAACAACTCGACGCATAACTATCCTCCTGTAAAGTTAGATCTTGAGTTGCTGCGCATCGAATCACACCTCGAGTTTTCCTGCAAGATCTGATTAACAACTGTAGGGGCGGCACTCCGTGGCCGCCCGTCTTC